>DATCWZ010000219.1:0-5833 GCA_036566065.1 Streptomyces sp.
CGTACCGAGCCGGTCCAGCCACTCGCGCTCCAACTGGGCCTGGGCCCGTTCCATTTCCTCGGGCGTCGGGCCCTCGGCGGCGAACCTGGCCAGCTCCTCGTCGACCGCGGCCTCGACCCGCGGCACCTCGACGCCGCCGGACGTCTTGACGTCCAGCCAGCCGAGCGAGGGCGCCCCGGACAGCCTGAGCAGCCCGAATCCGGCGGCGACCGCCGTACGGTCGCGGCGGACCAGGCGGTTGTGCAGCCGGGAGGACTCGCCGCCGCCGAGCACGGTCAGCGCCAGGTCCGCGGCGTCGCACTCACGGGTGCCGTCGTGCGGCAGCCGGTAGGCGGCCATCAGCGCGCGCGCCGGGACCTCCTCCTCGACCACTTCGCGCAGCTCCCGGCCGATGACCCCGGGCAGGGCGCCGTCGCGCGGCGGCTGCTTGCCGTCGTGGGACGGGATGGTGCCGAAGTACTTCTCGACCCAGGCGAGCGTCTGCTCGGGGTCGATGTCGCCGACGACGGACAGCACCGCGTTGTTGGGCGCGTAGTACGTACGGAAGAACGCGCGGGCATCCTCCAGCGTGGCGGCGTCCAGATCGGCCATGGAGCCGATCGGGGTGTGGTGGTACGGGTGGCCCTCCGGGTAGGCGAGCGCCGTGAGCTTCTCGAAGGCGGTGCCGTACGGGACGTTGTCGTACCGCTGGCGCCGCTCGTTCTTCACGACGTCGCGCTGGTTCTCCATGGACTCGTCGTCGAGCGCGGCGAGCAGCGAGCCCATGCGGTCGGCCTCCAGCCAGAGCGCCAGCTCCAACTGGTGCGTGGGCATGGTCTCGAAATAGTTGGTCCGCTCGAAGCTGGTGGTCCCGTTGAGCGAGCCGCCCGCGCCCTGGACGAGCTCGAAGTGCCCGTTCCCCTTGACCTGGCCCGAGCCCTGGAACATCAGGTGCTCGAAGAGGTGAGCCAGCCCGGTGCGGCCCTTGACCTCGTGGCGTGAGCCGACGTCGTACCAGAGGCAGACCGCGGCGACCGGGGTCAGATGGTCCTCGGAGAGCACCACGCGCAGGCCGTTGGCCAGGCGGTGCTCGGTCGCTGTCAAGCCGCCGGAGCCGGCCTGTGCTGTGGCCGTGTGACCCATGGGCATGTACGTCCCTTCGATCGCGATACAGGATTTGCTGCCGGACCTGTCACTGTAAGCAAGCGCACCGACGGCCGGCGAAGTTCCCGTTCTGTGGATGTTGTCGTAGATGCTGCCGTATACCGGGGCACCGAGGGGGCGCCTCGGACCGCTTCGGACGGGCCGAGGTCGGCGTTGTCAGTGCGGCGGTCCACAATGGTCCGCGTCAGAACCAGAGGTTGCCGAACAGAATCTGTGAAGGAGTCGCAGCCGCGATGGCCCGCCGCAGCACGAAGACCCCGCCGCCGGACGACTTCGAGGAGAGGATCCTCGATATCGACGTCGTCGATGAAATGCAGGGCTCCTTCCTTGAGTACGCGTACTCGGTGATCTACTCCAGGGCCCTGCCCGACGCCCGTGACGGCATGAAGCCGGTGCACCGGCGCATCGTGTCCCAGATGAACGAGATGGGACTGCGGCCCGACCGCGGCTATGTGAAGTGCGCCCGCGTCGTCGGCGAGGTCATGGGCAAGCTCCATCCGCACGGCGACGCGTCGATCTACGACGCGCTGGTGCGCATGGCGCAGCCCTTCTCGATGCGTCTCCCCCTCGTCGACGGGCACGGGAACTTCGGCTCCCTCGGCAATGACGACCCGCCCGCCGCCATGCGGTACACCGAGTGCCGGATGGCCGACGCCACCTCGCTGATGACTGAGTCGATCGACGAGGACACCGTCGATTTCCAGTCGAACTACGACGGCCAGGAGCGCGAGCCCGTCGTACTCCCCGCGGCGTATCCGAACCTCCTCGTCAACGGCGCGTCCGGGATCGCGGTCGGCATGGCGACGAACATGCCGCCGCACAATCTGGGCGAGGTCGTCGCCGCAGCGCGGCACCTCATCCGGCACCCGAACGCCGATCTGGAAACCCTGATGCGGTACGTGCCGGGGCCCGACCTGCCCACGGGCGGCAGGATCGTCGGCCTCGGCGGCATCAAGGACGCCTACACGAAGGGCCGGGGCACATTCAAGATCCGTGCGACCGCCACGGTGGAGAGCGTCACGGCACGCCGCAAGGGCCTGGTCGTCACCGAACTCCCGTTCACCGTCGGCCCGGAGAAGGTGATTTCGAAGATCAAGGACCTGGTCTCGGCGAAGAAGCTTCAAGGCATCGCCGACGTCAAGGACCTCACCGACAGGTCGCGCGGGCTGCGCCTGGTCATCGAGATCAAGAACGGCTTCGTACCCGAAGCGGTGCTGGAGCAGCTCTACAAGCTGACACCGATGGAGGAGTCCTTCGGCATCAACAATGTGGCGCTGGTGGACGGGCAGCCGCTGACCCTGGGGCTGAAGGAGCTCCTGGAGGTCTATCTCGACCACCGCTTCGAGGTGGTGCGCAGGCGCAGCGAATTCCGCCGCACCAAGCGCCGCGACCGGCTGCATCTGGTCGAGGGCCTCCTCGTCGCCCTGCTCGACATCGACGAGGTCATCCGCCTCATCCGGGACAGCGACAACTCGGCGCAGGCCAAGGAGCGGCTGATCGAGCGCTTCTCACTGAGCGAGATCCAGACGCAGTACATCCTGGACACCCCGCTGCGCAGGCTCACCCGGTTCGACCGGATCGAGCTGGAGAGCGAGCGGGACAAGCTCACCGAGGAGATCGCCGGGCTGACCGCGATCCTGGAGTCGGACACCGAGCTGCGCAAGCTCGTCTCGACGGAACTGGCCGCGGTGGCGAAGAAGTTCGGCACCGACCGGCGCACGGTGCTGCTGGAGTCGGCGGGTACCCAGGTCGCCTCGGTGCCGCTGGAGGTGGCGGACGATCCGTGCCGGGTGCTCCTGTCCTCGACGGGTCTGCTGGCCCGTACGGCCAACGGCGACCCGATCGTGGTGCCCGAGGGCGCCAGGCGCCTCAAGCACGACGCGATCGTCTCGTCCGTCGCGGCGACCGCGCGCGGGGATGTGGGCGCGGTGACCTCCGCCGGGCGGCTGCTGCGGCTGTCGGTGATCGACCTTCCCCAGTTGCCGGACACCCACGCCGCGCCGAACCTGTCAGGCGGGGCGAAGATCTCGGAGTTCCTCACGATGGGGGCGGACGAGAAGCTGATCTGCCTCACGACGCTGGACGAGGCATCGCCCGGACTGGCGCTCGGCACCCTGCACGGGGTGGTGAAGCGCGTGGTGCCCGACTACCCGGCGCACAAGGACGAGCTGGAGGTCATCGCGCTCAAGGAGGGTGACCGGATCGTCGGGGCGACCGAGCTGCGTACGGGCGAGGAGGACCTCGTGTTCATCACGTCCGACGCGCAGTTGCTGCGCTATCCGGCCGCGCAAGTACGGCCGCAGGGACGGGCCGCCGGAGGCATGGCGGGCATCAAGCTGGCGGACGGGGCCGAAGTGCTCTCGTTCAGCGCGGTGGACCCGGCGGGCGACGGCGCGGTGTTCACGGTAGCGGGATCGACCGGCACGCTGGACGACTCGGAGCGGACGTGGAAGTTCACGCCCTTCGATCAGTATCCGCGCAAGGGAAGGGCCACCGGAGGGGTGCGGTGCCACCGCTTCCTCAAGGGTGAGGACGTTCTGGTGTTCGCCTGGGCGGGCGGGGTTCCGGCCAGGGCGGCCCAGAAGAACGGCGCACCGGCGCAGCTCCCCGCCCCTGACCCGCGGCGTGACGGGTCGGGCACACCGGCGACGAGCCCGGTCGCGGCGATCGCCGGACGGGCGTAGCTCAGGCGCGGCCGCCGTCGTCCCGCTGTTGTACGTAACGCAGCACGCCCCACATCGCGCGCTCGTGGTCCTGCTCCCGTTCCGGATCGGGAGCAGGACCCGAGGCCGCGAGCCCGTCCGGGGTACGGCAATCGGCGAGCTCCTTGTGCAGCGTCTGTGCGTCGATTCCGGCGCCGATCAGCACGAGTTGGGTGAGCCGCGGCTCGTTCCGCGCCCATGGCTCCGGGACGAAGCGCAGAAACCTGCCCACGGCGTGCAGGGTGTACCTGTTGGCCGGGTCGGCGGCGCCGAAGTCGACGTATCCCTTGATCCGGTAGAGGCCCTCGGGCCGGGAATCCAGAAACCTCATCAAGCTGCGGGGGTTCATGGGTACGTCGGCGGTGAAGGAGACACTTTCGTACGCGGCATGCAGATGGCTGTGATCCTCCTCCGGGAAGAGATCCTCGAAGGTGAGCTGCCGCGCCACGGTGTCGTCGTCCGGCCGGTGCGCAGGGTCGAAGAGCAGCCCGGGGGCATCCGTACGAGCTCCTGCGGCTCGGCGAGGCCACTCGCCTCGATGATGATCACATCGAGGCGGGCGGCGGGCCGGGTGAGCGTCTCCAGACAGGTGTCGAGCTCGCTCGCGTCGACGGCGCAGCACAGGCACCCGTTGCCCAGCGAGACCGACGAACCGACCTGCCCCGCGACGGTCATGGCATCGATCTCGATGGAGCCGAAATCATTGACGATCACACCGATACGGTTGCCCGCGCGGTTGCGCAGCAGATGGTTGAGCAGCGTCGTCTTGCCCGACCCCAGGAAGCCCGCCAGGACGATGACCGGAATCCGGGTTGTGCGCGGCGGTGTCAACGGGGACCGTCCTCGGGGTGTCAGGGCGCGGGTACGGGCTGCGGCGGAGGTGTCCCGACGTAACGGGCCGAAGGCCGAATGATCTTCGAATCCCCCGCTTGCTCCAGAATATTGGCACTCCAGCCGACCACACGCGCCGCGCAGAAGGTCGGGGTGAACATCTCGCGCGGCAACCCGCAGAGCTCCATCACGACTCCGGCGTAGAACTCGACATTGGTGTGCAGCTCGCGCCCCGGTTTGAGCTCGGCGAGGATGGACTCCACCCGGCCCTCCACCTCGACGGCGAAGTCGACGAGCGGTCCGCCGAAGCCTTGCGCGATGGAACGCAGCATCCGTGAACGCGGGTCCTCGGTGCGGTAGACGGGGTGCCCGAAGCCCATGATCCGCGCCCCGGCGTGGACCTGTTCGCGGATCCAGCCGTCGATCCGGTCCGGCGTGCCGATGGCGTCGAGCGTGTCCAGCGCCCTGCTGGGCGCGCCGCCGTGCAGCGGTCCGGAGAGTGCGCCGATCGCGGCGACCAGGCACGCGGCGATGTCCGCGCCGGTGGACGCGACGACCCTGCCGGTGAACGTCGAGGCGTTGAACCCGTGGTCAATGGTGGAGATCAGATACTGCTCGATGGCCCTGACCTGCGCGGCGCCGGGTTCGGTTCCGGTGAGCATGTACAAATAGTTGGCGGCGTACGGCAGGTCCTCGCGCGGTTCCACCGGCTCCAGGCCCTGACCGAACCGGTACAGAGCGGTGAGCACGGTGGGCACAGCGGCGCATGCGGCGAGTGCGTCGTCACGTCGCTGCTCGGCGCCGATGTCGTACACCGGGCGGAAACCCTGGGACGCCCCGAGCAGCGAGAGAGCGGTCCGCAGACCGGCGAGCGGGCCGGAGGGCGCTCCCGCACGGGCTATGGCGGGCAGTAGCTCCCGCATCCCGGCGGGCAGACGGCGCAGACCGGCGGTCCGGGCAGCGAAGTCGGCGCCGTCTGCCTTGCCCGGGAGGTCGCCGTAGAACATCAGATACCAGACGTCCTCGAAGCTGCGGGTCCGCGCCAGTTCGATCGCCGAGTACTGCCGGTAGTGGTAAAAGCCTTCGCGGCCACGGACGTCACCGAGGGCGGTCTCCGTGACAACGACGCCGGCGAGACCGCGGGGGACATCGAGCGG
>DATCWZ010000500.1:0-2540 GCA_036566065.1 Streptomyces sp.
CGCCAGCGCTGCCGCGGCGCTGGAGGCCATCGACCAGGGCGAGGACGCGGCACGTGCCCGGGGCGCGATGAAGGAGCTCGCGGCCGCTGTGTACGGGCAGCGCACCGCTCTATGACGTCCGGGCGGCCGGAACCGTGGTCACGGTCCCGGCCGCCCGGCGGGGCTGGCCCGGTCAGCGCAGCGGGTCGAACGGCGCGAGCTGCGCGGGGCGTTCGCCGGTGACGATCGTCTCGGCGAGCAGCAGCCCGGTGGCCGGGCCGAGGGTGATGCCCCACATGCTGTGCCCGCCCGCGGCGAAGACCCGCGGTGAACGGGTGGCCCCGATCAGGGGCAGGCCGTCGGGTGTGCACGGGCGCGAGCCGACCCACTCGTCCTGGCGGGCGTCCAGGTCGGCCCCGCGCAGCAGCGGGCGCGCGGCCTCGGCGATGGCGTTGATGCGCCGGGCGTCCAGGGGCGCCTCAGGCTTGCGGAACTCCATCATTCCGGCGACGCGGAGACGGTCGCCGAGAGGCGTGCAGGCGACGCGCTGGGCGGGGAAGTAGACCGGGCCCGACGGTACGTGCTCGATCGGGACGCTGAAGCTGTACCCGCGGCCGGCCTGTACGACGGAGCGCACGCCGAACTTCTTGGCGTGGTGGCTGAGCCAGGCCCCGGTGGCGAGCACCACGGAGTCGAAGCGTGCGGACCCGCCGTCGCCGGTGACGACGGTGACGCCGGCCGCCTCGTCCCGTACGTCGGTGATCTCCGTGCTCTCGTGGATCTCCCCGCCCCTGCCACGGACCGCGTCCGCCAGGGCGTGCACGAAGTGTCCCGGGTTGATGTAGCGCTGGCCGTGCAGCCGGATCGCCGCTCCGACGTCGTCCGAGAGGGAGGGCTCGACCTCTCTGGCCTCGTCACCGTCCAGAACGTCGAACTCCATGCTCTGGCCCGCCGCGTGGATCTGCTCCACCTCCTCCAGCAGGACCCGGCGCTCCTCGGCATTGCGGTAGGCCGCGAGGAAGGACTTGGCCTCCAGCGTCTCGGCATCGACGCCGCCTTCGGTCAGCAGGTCGAAGCTCGACAGCGACAGGCTGTTGATGGGGACGAGTGCCTTCATCGACCGCAGCCACTTGGAGGCGGTGCTGTTTCGTGCGAACCCGGCCAGGAACCTGAGCAGGCTCGGGTTCGCGCTCGGCGGGACGTAGACCGGGGAGGTGGGGCTGAGTACCGCCCGTACGCCGTACGTGAGAACAGCGGGCTCGGGCAGCGGCGTGGCCAGGCCGGGGGTCAGCCAGCCGGCGTTGCCCCAGGACGAACCGGCGGCCACACCCTTGCGGTCGTACACGGTGACGCTGACGCCTCGCTCCTGCAGGAACCAGGCGGTGGAAAGGCCGACCATGCCGGCGCCGACGATGGCGACGTGGCTGGGGCCGGAGTGTGCGGACGAGGGGGGGCGGGGCATTGCTGGTTCCTCTTCTCCGGGGCGGTGACACTTCGATGGTGATGCCGACCGGCGCTGTTGTCTTTGTACGGGGCGGCCAATGGAGCGGGAATCGATGATGCCCGGAGCACTACCGCCTGGGGCACAATGAGCCTCATGCACAACAGTCCCCCGTGCCGCACTGCGGTCCGAGGTCTCCCTCCGGCCCGGTGGCGGCCGTGATCACCGTCTCCGACCTGGTGGATTCCCTGGGTCCTGGGCTGCTCCGTACGGTCGTTCCGGCCCGGGACGCCGAGGTGCACGACGTCGCCGTGGCCGAACCGGGTGACGCGGCGGGCCAGCCGGGGGAACTCGTCCTGGGCGTGGGTGTGACGGACCGGGCCGGGGCCCTGGCGCTGCTGGAACGGGCCGCCGGTGCGGAAGCAGGCGGCGTCGTGCTGAAGGGTCCCGTCGCGAGCGACGCGGAGGTGGCCGGGGCGGCCCGGAGACTGGCGGGCCCGGCACTGATCGAGTTGCAGCCGCACACCTCGTGGGCCCACGTCATCTGGCTGCTGCGGGGCGTCATCGACCGGGCGTCCGCGCCGGACACCAGTTATCTCGGCACTCCCGGTCCGCAGGCCGACCTGTTCGCGCTGGCCGACGCGGCGGCGGAGATCATCGACGCGCCGGTGACGGTGGAGGACGCGCAGTCGCGGGTGCTCGCCTACTCCGCGCGGCAGGACACGACCGACCCGGCGCGGGTCTCCACCATCGTGGGGCGGCGAGTCCCGCCGGAAACCCTGACCCACTTCCGAGCCAGCGGGGTGTTCCGCAGGCTCGCGCGCTCCAGTGACCCGATCTGGACCCCCGCGGGCCCCAACGGCACACTGCCCAGGCTGATCATCCCCGTACGGGCCGGAGGCGAGTGGCTCGGCTCGATCTGGGCCGTGGTCAGGACCCCGGTTCCCCCGGAACGCATCCGGGAGCTCGCCGGGGTGGCCTCCATCCTCGCCCTGCACCTCCTGCGGCTGCGGGCAGAAACCGGGATCGCCCGGCGGGTCTCCGTCGGCCAACTGCGGGTGGCGCTGCGCGAGGGTGCCGCACCGGTCCCGGGCACCGGGGCGGCTCCCGGGCTGCCAGT
>DATCWZ010000602.1:0-4231 GCA_036566065.1 Streptomyces sp.
TTCTGCGGCAACACTTCAGACGGTACCCGTATCAGCCCGGTATCAGCCCAACAGCGATCATTCGGACGGCTCTGTCGGGGACCCTGGAGAGGTCTTCGACAGTCTTGCTGAGGGTGACACCGGCGACCTTGCCGTGAGCCCTGACGTAGTGCGGTTCCGGGAGGCACTGTTGACTCGATGGCCGGACCTGGACGACGTCATCGAGCCGTCTCGATTCGATCTGGACGAGATCCTTGATCGGGTGAACCGAATCCAGGCTGCCTGCGGAGTCCGCCGAGTTACGGCGCGGCCTTCACCGTTGCCGTGGCCCAGTGGCAGGCCACCTGTGTGCGGTTGCCGCCCTCCAGTACCGGCAGGTCCTTCGTGCGGCACGCGTCCGCGACGCCCGCGCGTTCCGCTTCGCCCGAGGCGAGGACCGGGCAGCGGGCGTGGAAGCGGCAGCCCGGCGGCACCCTGGAGGGGTCCGGCGGTTCGCCGGTCAGGATCACCGGGTCGCCGTCCGCCTCCGGGAGTACGGACAGCAGTGCCCGGGTGTACGGGTGACGGGGCGCCGTGAGGATCTGCTCCACGTCGCCCGTCTCAACGATCCGGCCCAGATACATCACCGCCACCCGGTCCGCGATGTTCCAGGCGAGGCCCAGGTCGTGCGTGACGACCAGTGCCGAGAGCCCCAGCTCGTCCCGCAGCCGCAGCAGCAGGGCCAGGATCTCGCCGCGCACGGAGGCGTCCAGCGAGGCCACCGGCTCGTCGGCCACGATGAGTTCCGGTTCCAGGACCAGCGCGCCCGCGATGACGACGCGCTGACGCTGGCCGCCGGACAGCTCGTGCGGGAAGCGCAGGAAGAAGCGTTCCGGCGGCCGCAGGCCCGCCCGGGACAGCGCCTCGGACACGGCCGCCCGCTCGTCCCCCGCGTAGCCGTGGATGCGCAGGCCCTCGGCCACCGCCTCGTACGCCGTGTGCCGGGGGTTCAGCGAGCCGCTGGGGTCCTGGAGCACCAGTTGGACCCGCTTGCGGTACGCCTTGAGCGCCCGGCCCGAGTAGTGCAGCGGCTCGCCGCCGAACACGACCCGGCCCGCGGTGGGCGGGACCAGGCCGAGAAGCGCGCGGGCCAGCGTCGTCTTGCCGCAGCCCGACTCGCCGACCAGGGCGACGATCTCGCCCGGCCCGATGTCCAGGTCCACCCCGTCGACGGCTCGCGCGGGGGCGGCCCCGTTCCGGCCGGGGAAAGCGATCTCCAGTGCCTGCGCACTGAGCAGATGAGAGCCGGTCGTCATGAGGTGCTCCTCGCTTGCCCGTCGTCCTGTGCCGCGGGCGCCGCGGTGCCGTCCGTCCCCACCAGCACACAGGCCGCCCGTCTGCCGGGTCCCGCGTCCCGCAGCTCCTGGTCCTCGGCCGCGCAGGATTCCAGTGCCACCGGGCAGCGCGGGTGGAACGCGCAGCCGGACGGCAGTGCCGACGGGTCCGGTGGGTCGCCCGGCAGACCGCGCGGCGCGTGCCGGGACGCGAGGTCGCCGATCCGGGGGAAGGCGGCCGAGAGCGCCTTGCCGTACGGGTGCAGCGCGTGCTCGTACACCTGCTTGGCGGGACCCTCCTCGACGACCCGGCCCGCGTACATCACCGACAGCCGGTCGCAGGTGTCGGACAGCACCGCCAGATCGTGGCTGATCATGATTAGTCCGAGGTCCTGGCCGGCGACGAGCTGTTCGATCAGCCGCAGGATCTGGGCCTGGATCATCACATCGAGTGCCGTGGTCGGCTCGTCGGCGATGATCAGCCGAGGGTCGCAGGCCAGCGCCATGGCGATCATCACGCGCTGGCGCTGACCGCCCGACAGCTCATGCGGATACGCCTCCGCGCGCGCCGCCGGAAGCCCCACCTGCTCCAGGAGTTCGCCGGCCCGTTTCCTCGCGGCGGCCGGGCCCGCCTTCCTGTGCAGGATGACCGGTTCGGCGATCTGGTCGCCGATACGGTGCACGGCGTTCAGCGAGTGCATCGCGCCCTGGAAGACGATCGACGCCCCGGCCCAGCGCACCGCCCGCAGCCGGCCCCATCTCATGGTGAGGACGTCCTCGCCATCGAGCAGGATCTCGCCGGACAGCGTCGCGGACGGCGGCAGCAGCCGCAGCAGCGCGAGCGCCAGCGTCGACTTCCCGCAGCCGGACTCCCCGGCGATGCCCAGCTTCCTGCCCGCTTCCACCCGCAGATCGACGCCGCGTACGGCGGGGACGGCCGATGCCCCGGAGCCGTAGGTGACATGCAGGTCCCTGACCTCCAGAAGCGGGTGTCCGGGCGCCGGCTGCGGGCCGGTCCCGGACTGCGCCACGGTCCGTACGGCGGTCTCGGGCTCGGGGACGGTCAACGGTTCACCCCCAGCTTGGGATTGAGTACGGACTCGATGGCGCGGCCGCACAGCGTGAACGCGAGGGCGACGACCGCGATGGCGAGTCCGGGCGGAGCGAGGTACCACCAGTTGCCGGAGCTGACGGCCCCGGCCTCCCGGGCGTCCTGGAGCAGCCCGCCCCAGGAGACGATCGAGGGGTCGCCGAGCCCGAGGAAGGCGAGGGTCGCCTCGGTGAGGATGGCGCTGGAGATCACCAGGGTGGTCTGGGCCAGCACCAGCGGCATCACATTGGGCAGGACATGGCGGGACATGATGTGGCCGTGCCCGCCGCCGAGCGCCTTGGACCGCTCGATGTACGGACGGGACTCGACGGACAGCGTCTGGGCGCGGACCAGCCGTGCGGTCGTCGGCCAGGTCGTGACGCCGATCGCGAGGATCGTCGTCCAGACCGACCGCGAGAGCACGGTGGCCAGTGCGATGGCGAGGACCAGGGTCGGCATGACCAGGAACCAGTCGGTGACGCGCATGGCGACCGTCTCGTACCAGCCCTTGAAATGACCGGCGGTGATGCCGACCAGCGTGCCGATGGCCACCGAGAGGAACGCCGCGAGCAGCCCGACGGTCAGCGAGACCCTCGTACCCCACAGGAGCAGTGCGAGCAGGCTGCGGCCGAACTGGTCCGTGCCGAGCGGGAACTCGCCGCTCGGCGACTCCAGCGGACCGCCCTTCGCCCCGGTGACGCTCAGCGAATCGGTGCCCACCAGCAGCGGCGCGGACAGGGCCAGAAGGGCGATCAGGACGAGCACCGCGAGGCCCGCGAGCCCGCTTCTGTGGGCGCGGTAGCGGTGCCAGAATCCGGCGGCGGCCCGGCGCCTGCGGGTCCAGGTCAGGGCGCGCGGACTCGTGGTGGCCGTGCCCGCCGCGTCGGTCGAGGTCGTCATCGGCCCACCCGGGGATCGAGGAGCGGATAGATCACGTCGGCGATCATGTTCATCAGGATCACCGCGGAGGCGAAGACGAAGAACAGCGCCTGCACCAGCGGCAGATCGGGCACGCTCAGCGCCTGGTAGAACAGCCCGCCGAGACCGGGCCAGGAGAACACCGTCTCCACCAGGATGGCACCCGCCACCGTATTGCCGAGGTTGACGAAGAGCAGTGTCACCGTCGGCAGCAGGGCGTTCGGCACGGCATGGCGACGGCGTACGAGATCGTCGCGCAGCCCCTTCGCCCGGGCCGTCGTCAGATAGTCGCTGCCCATCTCGTCGAGCAGCGAGGAACGCATCACCAGCAGCGTGCGCCCGTACTCGACGGCGACCAGGGTGACGACCGGCAGCACCAGGTGGTGGGCGACATCGAGGACGTAACCGAAGCCGCTCGCACTGCCCGACTCCATGCCGCCCGTCGGAAAGAAGCCCGGGACCGGCCCGATGCCCACCGAAAGGGTGATGATGAGCAGCAGCCCGAGCCAGAACGACGGTACAGAGTACAGCGTCAGCGCGAAGGCCGTGTGGAACCGGTCCCCGAACGAACCCGTGCGCCAGGCCGAGCGCGCGCCCAGCCAGATCCCGATCACCGTATAGATGACGAAGGCGGTCCCGGTAAGCAGCAGCGTGGCGGGCAGCGCCTCGGAGATCTTGTCCATCACCGGCGCGTGGAACTGGTACGACGTACCGAAGTCGCCGGTCAGCGCCTTGCCGCAGTACTGGGTGAACTGCTGCCACACCGGCAGGTCGAGCCCGAATTCGCGCCGCATCGCGGCGATCTGCTCCGTGGACACCTGCCGGCCGCCGGTCATCTCCTTGACCGGGTCGCCGGGGATCAGCCGGAACAGGAAGAAGCTGGTGACGAGTACGGCGAACAGCGAGACGGCCGCCCCGGCCAGCTTGCCCG
>DATCWZ010000617.1:0-4441 GCA_036566065.1 Streptomyces sp.
GTGCGGATCACGCAGCCACACCTGCTGTCCCCGGTCCGTCACGGTCAGGCCGAACTGGTCAGGGGTGGGGTACCCGAGTGCCGTGTACTCCTGCCACACCTGCTCGATCTCCTCCCACAGGAAGCCCGGCCCGTACTGCCAGACGTCCCCGCCGGTCACCGCCGTAGCGGCAGCACCGTCGGCGCGGCTCGCCCACACCCGCGCACCGTCCGGAGTATCGGCGTGCGTCAGGCGTACACCGGGCAGTCGGGCGCCGGCGAACAGGGCGAACCCGAACGTCAGCACCTTCGCCGGGTCCAGACCGGCGCCCCTGCTCCTGCCCGTCGTCCCGTCGACCGAATGAACACCGGGAGTCCGGTGCGACCTCATCGGCATGTACGATGCGCCGCCGCGGAAGACTCCGAGTCCCGTACCGTCCTCCTGGACGTGGAGCTGTACGAGGGCACCTGTCCAAAAGTCCCGGGCGAGCGGCGCCACCAGGATCCCGCCGGGGCGGATCTGCTGGACCAGGGTGTGGGGGACGAAGCGCAGAGCGCAGGTGGAGATCAGCCGATCGACCGGGGCCAGGCCCGGCCACGGTGCCTCGCCGTCGCCGCATCGCAGGTGCGGCCGGTACCCGGCACCCGCAAGGGCAACCGCAGCCTGCTCGGCCAGCACTGGATCGATCTCAACGCTGTGGACGGACGCCGAGCCGAGCCGCTCGGACAGGAGCGCAGCCACGTACCCGGACGCTGTGCCGATCTCCAGCACCCTCTGCCCGTCCTTCACCTGGAGCAGCCCGAGCATCCGGGCCACCATGGACGGTTGCGAGTTCGACGACGTCGCGATGCCGGGCCCGCCGTCGACCCCGTCGTCGAGCTGGATCACGACCGGTTCGTCGGAGTTGACCAGAGCCAGCCACTCGCCCGCTGCGACGATCCGCTCGCACCCGTCGGGGCGCTGCCGCCAGATGGCCGGCGGAATGAACTGCCGCCGTGGCACGGCCTCGAAGACCGCCCGCCAGCGGGAATCGAGGAGTCCCCGGTCGGCGAGATCTTGGACCAGCGCCGCGTACGAAGGGCTCCGCTGCGCGGTGCTCACGTCAGGCCCCCGTGTGTGAGGGCCCGCCACCATCGGGAGACGGCGGAGTCGGGGGCGGAGTCCACGGCTTGATCGGGGCGGGGCTGCCCCCGTGCTTGCCATCGTCGGCGTGTGCAGTAGTCATCGTGCATTTCTCCTTCGTGGGTAGAAGCAGCCGCTCACGCGGCAAGGTTCGGGTGCAGCAAGGGGCTATCGGCGACTTCCGGCTCATCGCCACGATGACGCTCCTTCCACTACTCTGAGTCGCCTGGTCATCACCGCACCTACGACGGTAGGGAGCGGGGGCCGCCGCTTGAACTGACTGCGGGTACGGGTATCCGGCTGGAGGAGAAGTGACAAGGGGGACGCCATGGGCGCCAGCTCGCGCAGTTCCCTGACCGGCCGTGAGGGAATGCCGCAGCGAAGTCGCGGCGGCATCGTGTCCGGGTATGTCTTCCGCGTGATTCGCGAGCAGTTGGGCCACACCCAGGAAACCCTTGCAGAGCGCTTCCGGGTCTCGACCGACACCGTTGCTGGATGGGAATCAGGGCGCCGGCCCCTGACCGCTGTGCCCGTCGGGCAGATGCTCGTTTGCCGCCACCAGCTCTTACAGCTCGGCAGTGCGCCCGCTCTGCTTCTGGCCCTGGAGCGGGCCATGGACGCAGACGTACTTCTGGCCGGCGCCCTGGACGAGGACGTTCCCGTCGACGACAGCCCGATCGGCGCATGGGTCATGCAGCGCGACCTGGTCGAGGTGCTCTCCTGGCCGCTCAACGGCGTGACTCCGACACCGCTGCGAGCACTGCCCGACCCTCCGAGGCCGCGGCGCGGCCCCGTACCGAGCGGGCCCGAGCTCCCCGCCGCCGACCGCACACGCTTCTTCTCCCGCATGCGTCAAGCCGCCGAGCGGACACGTGACAAGGACCGCTTCCTTCTGCGTCGGCAGGCCCTCTACCTGGCCGGATACGACGACACGTCCGACACTCCTGAGTGGCTGGCTCTTCAACAGCGCACCGAGCGCCCTGACGGGTGGCTGACAGGCTGGCTCAACGCCCGCTCGGTCGCGGCCGTCGCCGCCAGGCAGGGCGACCGGGACCGGATGGGGCACTTCATCAAGACAATGCTGGCCGACAACGACGCGGGCGAGGTCGCCAACCTCAACTACTGGGCGTACTGGGTCGGCGAGGATCCGCACATCCGGCTGTCCGACGACTTCATCGCCGATGCGAACCCGGGCCCGTGGCCCGGCGACAAACTGTTGCGCCACCTCGTGCGGGGTATGACCCCGGACCACGGCTTCTTCGACCTGAACGTCCACACCCTGTGGGCCCTGCTCGCCGCCCGCCCGAACCTGCTGCACCCCGGAACTCAGATCGGCAATGAGCTACGCACGGCCCTCCCCGTGATGTTGGATAGCCGGGAGCTGTCGGCGCGGGCCCGCCGGGAGCTGGAGGGTATCCGCTACGCAATCCGCCTTGCCGAGGCGTGAGAGGAGAGGGCCGTGGCTGACGACCTGTCCGCAGTGGGCCGCTTCCTGTATGAGGCGGGCACGCTCAAGCAGACGCGGCGTACAGGCTGGTGGATGGCTGGGGTCCGCGATCCCGAGAGCGTTGCCGAGCATTCGTGGCGCACGTCGCTGATTGCCACGATCATCGCGAAGCTGGAAGGCGCCGACCCTGCGCAAGCCGCCTGTCTCGCCGCCTGGCACGACACGCAGGAAAGCCGCACGGGGGACGTGAACTACGTCGGGAAGAAGTACGCGCCTGCCGGCGATCCGGAGGCTGTCACGTCTGATCAGACGGCGGGCATGCCGGAGGTACTGGCATCAGCGGTCCGAGAGCTGGTCGGGGAGTATGAGGCCAAGGAGTCACCAGAGGCCATCTGCGCCCGCGACGCCGACAAGCTGGAGTGCCTGCTCCAGGGCATCGAGTACAAGGCGCAGGGCTATGAGAACGCTCAGCGGTGGATCGACAACAGCCGGGGGCGCCTGGTCACCGAAACCGCGAACCGGCTGGCGGACGAGCTTCTGTCGCAGGGGCCCATCGATTGGCTGCGCGCGGCCCTGGGCGAGAGCAATCCCGATGCCTGACCGGGGCTTCTCGCGGCCATGAACCGCCGGAACGCCCTTCGTGCCCGGCCGGGTTGGCGCCACGAAGCCGACGTCCTGATCGCCCGGGGGTCGACGGTTCCCTCCAAACCGCAGGGCTGGCTCACGCTGGCCGATCCGCCCTTACGCACGGCGCACTCCTGAGGAGCCCACCGAGCGGAGATGTCCGGATCTGTCTAGCGCACTGTCGTACGGGCCGGGCGGGATGTGGAGGGTGGCGGTGTCGTCCTCTCCCGGTCGTCCCGCGATGTTCGCCAGGAGGGGCCAGCGCGACCGGATCGGAGGGTCCGTGTTCCCGTCGCGGTCCCAAAGTTGCGGATATGACGAAGGGCTGACCCGTTCTCGCAGGTCAGCCCTTCGCCGATCAGGGTGAGTAACGGGACTCGAACCCGCGACATCCTGGACCACAACCAGGTGCTCTACCATCTGAGCTATACCCACCATGCGACTGGTCGTTTCCAACCGGCCGAGAAAAAGTGTACAGGGTCCAGGGGGGTGCTCGCGCCCGACTTTCCCGCGGATGGTGCACGGGCCCCGGAGGGCCCGTGACCTGGCGGGTTCTACTTTGTTGCGGGGATTACGTGGCGGGCCGCGATTTCCTTGGCCTGGGCTGAGTCCGGGCCGGGCTGGGGTACGAAGACCGTTTCCCGGTAGTAGCGCAGCTCCGCGATGGATTCGCGGATGTCGGCCAGGGCCCGGTGGTTGCCGCCCTTTTCCGGACTGTTGAAGTAGGCCCTCGGGTACCAGCGGCGCGCCAGTTCCTTGACCGAGGACACATCGACGATCCGGTAGTGGAGGTAGCCCTCAAGCGACGGCATGTCCCGCGCCAGGAAGCCCCGGTCGGTGCCGACCGAGTTCCCGCACAGCGGGGCCTTGCCCGGCTCCTTCACCTGTTCCCGTACGTAGGCCAGGACCCGCTCCTCCGCGTCGGCCAGGGTGGTCCCCGCGGCCAGCTCGTTGAGCAGGCCCGAGGTGGTGTGCATGCGGCGCACCACCTCGGGCATGGTCTCCAGGGCCTCGTCCGGCGGGCGGATCACGATGTCCACCCCTTCGCCGAGCACGTTCAGCTCCGAGTCGGTGACCAGTGCGGCCACCTCGATGAGTGCGTCATCCGTCAACGAGAGCCCGGTCATCTCGCAGTCGATCCACACCATGCGGTCGTTCATGTGCCCTACCCTACGGCGCACTCCGCTGCCCGGGCAGGGCCGGGCGCTCCAGGGGGCTCGCCGGGGCCGCCGAGGCGGTCACGGGAGGCGGCCCGGACGGGGACGCCGC
>DATCWZ010000303.1:0-6124 GCA_036566065.1 Streptomyces sp.
TCCTGGCCGGTGAGGGACTGCCAGGTGCTCCGCCCGGCCGCGGGCAGGTCGGCTCCCGCGGTCTCGGCGAGGCTCCGGCGGGTCGCCACGGTGCCGGTGAACCGGCGCAGCCGTTCACCGTCGAGGGCCCCGGTCAGGCGGGCGGAGCCGAGCAGGGCGTCCTCACGGGCCAGCATCTCGCCGGCCTGGCCGAGTTCCAGCAGGACCCGGGCCTCGGAGCCGGACCTGGCGTCCTGGATCCCGGTGAGGGCGCCCGTCACCGCGAACGCGTCCGTGATGGTCCGGGTGTACCGCGCGTACACGGCGTCCTGGTCGGCACCGCCGCCCGTACGGCGCTCCGTGAGCCTGCCCCGCGGCGGTTTGAGGAGGTCGGTACGCAGAGCACGCAGCTCCCGCGCGCTGTCGAAGAAGGTGCGGAGTCTGTCGGCGGCCTCCCTGGGCACGTGGCCCGCGTCGGCGACCGTGTGATTCCGGCCGAGCCACAGGCGGTCCAGCGCGGAATCGGTGTGCCCGGACCGCTGTTCGAGCGCAGCGGCGCTGTGCTTGTCCGGCGCGAGGAGCCGGGTCAGTGCCGCCGTGCGCTCGGCCTGCAGGGCGGTGACAGCTGACGCGACCGGTGACCGCACGGTGTTGTCCACGCGTTGTGCCTGACGCATCCGTGCCACGTCCTGGGCGGTGGTGACAGTGGCGAATCCCCACAGGGCGAGCAGCGAGACCACGGGCACCATCAGCAGGGAGATGATTTTCGCCCGTACGGTCCTGGGGCGCAGCGACCGGCGGCTCCGGGGTGCGGACCGCTCGTCCTGCTCCGGGTGCCGGTCCGCCGCTCTCTCGGTACGTTCGTCGGCCGGCGGCCCCGCGTGTGCGCGCCGTCCGCGCGCCGGGGGTACGGGCCGTGCGGAGGCCGGCGCACTGGTGGCCGGGGTGGTACGGGGTGGGCGCATGGCCTCCTCGTTCCGGATCGGGGGAGCTGGATGGTGGCGAGGCGGGGGTTCCTGCCGCCTTCAGGGCGCCGCGGCGGGTCCGGCCGTTTCGGCCCTTCCCGCGGAGGCATACGCGGCGCGTTCCCTGGCCGTCGGCGAGAGGGCGACGAATGCCGAGGTGAGGAAGAGATACGAGCCGAGGCCGACGGCGAACGGGAAGATGAACTGCATCACCGTGGCTCCGGGAAGCTCGTTTCCGGAAGGCGTGACCCGGATGCTGACGGCCAGCATGCCCGTGTAGTGCATGCTGGTGACCGCGGCGCCCATGACGAGCGACGCGAGAGCGACGGCGCCGCTGGACGTGATGTTGAGCGCCGCCCAGAGAGCCGCGGTGGCCGCGACGACAGCGATGACCACCGAGAGCGCCACCAGGACCGGGTCGTAGCCGACCGTGCCGTGCAGCCGCAGGGCCGCCATGCCGAGGTAGTGCATGCTGGCGACCCCGAAGCCCGTGGTGAGCCCGCCGAGCAGGAGCGCGCGGGAGCGGTCGCGGCTGTAGCCGACGGCGAAGACACCCAGCCCGACGACGACCATGGCGACCACCAGGCTGAGCAGGGTGAGCGGCACGTCGAAGCGGATGTCGGTACCGCTCACCCCGAAGCCGAGCATGGCGACGAAGTGCATCGTCCAGATGCCCGTGCCGATGGCGGACGCGGCGGTGATCAGCCAGTTGCGCCGTGAACGGCCATCCGCCTCCAGCGCGCGCACGGTGCAGTGCAGCCCGAGCGCGGCGCCGATCGAGGCCATCGCGTACGACAGCACGGGGGTCAGCCAGCCGAAGGTGGCGTGGTCCAGGTGTCCCATGGACCGGGGACGCTAGCCCGGACAGGGGCGCACAACCGGTGCACATTGCGATAAGTGCCCGAATCTGACAGAGAGGTGTTGCTGGGCGACCGGACAGTGCTCGAACGTGGACATCGTTTCGTATCGATCCGCTCGTACGGCGCTGTACGCGGGAGATGCGGTGCTCGACGCGGGCTGCGGTATCGGGCGCCCGCTGCCGGCCGGAGCGGGGTGGCGGCTGGACAGGGACACCGACGAGGACGAACGCTTCCTGGCCATCGCCGTACGCACCGGCCGCACCGGCTGACTCACCTGTCGCGAGCGTCGGGCCGGGGAAGGTGCTGCACGGGGCAACCGCGGACGCCCGGAGTGAGAAAGGTGCCCAGCTCCGCGACCTCGTACCCGTCGGGGTAGCCCCTGATTTCAGGGTTCTGGCGGGCGTAGTGCGCGCTGAACCGGGGCGGGAGCAGTCGTACGGCACGGGCCCTGAGCCGCAGGGCGCCACGGACCAGTCCCCGCGTAACGCGGCCGGGCCGCTCGTACCGGAAGGCCGACAGCAGCGAGTCGTCCAGCAGGGCGAGCGAAGCCTTGCGTACGGCGGGCGCCACGGCGCGCGGGTACCAGGAGCCCATCAGTGCCAGGGTGGCGTCCGAGACCCTGCGGGCGCCCTCGTCCCAGCCGAAGTGCTCGTCCTCGTACGCGTCGAGGGTGCGTTCGAAGTCCTCGTACGTCCGGGGCACGTCCTTGATCCCCATGTGTGCGCCCAGCGTGCGGTAGTAGGCGGCGAAGGCCCGCAGTTCATGGCCGGACAGCCGGCGCCAGCCGAAGTCGTCGAGCCAGCGCTTGGGAATGACCACGAAGGTGCACAGGACGTACCGCATGTCGTCGTTGCTGATGTCGTAGCCTCTGTGCATCCGGTTGATCCGGCGGATGGCCGCACGGCCCGTATCGCTGTCGAAACCGTGCTCCACCACGGCGTCGAGAAGGAGTGCCGTGTCGTCGTACCGCTTCTGCGGGCGGCCGGTCATCTCCCCCGTCCCGGCGAGCAGCCGGCCGATCGCGGGCACGGCATAGGTGCGGTACAGCGCGAGTTCGAGAGCCCGGGTGACGTCCCAGGGGAACTCGTAGGTCACTGTGAGCCGGAAGATCTCCAGGAAGTCCCTCTCGGGGTCGAGCCGCTGAATCTGCTTCAGCCTTTCGTACCGCTTCACCGCTGTCCCCCTTCTTCGGCCTTCTTCGGCGTGGGGTACAACCCTACGGTGAAGGGGACATGACGACAGTGGTGTCAGGCCCTCGACGAGCGGGTTACCGAGTGGCTAGGGTGCGCCGAATCAAGCCGTCGGGAACGAGGAGGGTGCTGTGAGCGGAACGGACGACACGGCTGCCAATGACGCCCTGTTCGTACTGACAGCGGCGCTCCTCACCCCTGCGCAGTTCCCCAGTGTGCTGGGCGACGACTATGTCGCCGCCTGCGCGGCGCTCGCCCTGGAACCGTATGCCGAGGGTTACGGTCTCGTACTCGGCCAGGACGGGGCGGGAGCCCGCTGGACGGTGGTCGTCGACGATGTGTCCCTGGTCGCGGTGGCTATCGCCTCCTGGGACTGCGGTATGGAGTACGACCTCTCCCCCGACGACCGCTCGATGGTGTGCGCGCTTCCCGGCTGGCCCCTGGCACTGGCGGTGGCCGCGCCCGGCGTTCCCGATCCGCACGATCCGCTGCCCGACCCGGACGCCGAGGGAAGGGATCTGACGCCGCTGGCCCCGCCGGACACCGGGGCGTGGGGGCCCGCTCAGCGGCGCCTCGGTGCGGACGAGGTCGCCCTGCAGTGGGCCGCGTGGCGCGGTCGGATCGACGACGAGACGGCATTCGCCCGGTCCGCCGGTCCGGGCTCCGACGTGGCCACCGGGAGTGACGTCCCCGTACGTTCCGTACAGCATCCCGGTGTACGCAGGGCTCTCGACGAGGCCCGCGCCTATGCCTCGGACCCGCCCCCGCCGGGCCGGATCCGCTCCGCGTTCGCCCCCGAGGGTGCCCGTACGCTGCGTGTCGACGGCCCCGGCTGGTCCCTGGTCGCCAGGACCGACGACATCGCATTCGTACTGCTGGACGAGGAGCCGGGCGAGGTCCTGCCGGTGGGCCGGGGTCCCGAGCTGCCCGGGCTGCTGAAGACACTCGACGAACTGGCCGTCCGGCCCTCCTGAGTGACGCCGCCCTTTGGCTCGCTACACCCTTTCCAGCGGGCGGTGCGGCCCGGCGGGCAGCTCCACCCCGACCGGGTCGCCCGGCCGTACGAATCCACCGATGGCGACGATGCCCATGATCCCGGCCTTGCGCACCAGGGTGCCGTCCGCGTTGCGACTGACGACCTGCTTGAGCAGCCCTTCCTGGAAGTGGTCGATCTGATAGCAGGGATTACGCAGCCCCGTCACCTCGACGACGGCCTCGTCGCCGAGGTGCAGCAGTGTGCCGACCGGCAGGCCGAGGAGGTCGATGCCGGAGGTGGTGACGTTCTCCCCGAGGTCCCCGGGAGCCACCTCGAATCCCTGCGCCCGCACCTCCGCGAAGAGCTCCTGATGGATCAGATGGATCTGGCGCAGATTGGGCTGCGAAGGGTCCTTGGCCACCCGCGAGCGGTGCTTGACCGTGACGCCCGCGTGGACGTCACCCTCCACGCCGAACCCCGCGAGGAGGGTGACGCTGTCCCTGTTCGGCTTGGTGAACGAATACACGCCGTTGCTGCTCACGGCGACGACTGTGCCGTTCAGCGTCCTATCTCCTTACGGCTGATCCTGCGAAGCCTGCGCCGCTGGGACGGATCGAGCATCAGATAGCCCGCCGCGGGCACGCCGATGAGGACCAGCAGCGACCACCAGAAGCCGATGAGCGGCATCAGGATGATCGCCACGATGACGCCCCCGATGGCTACCTTCGTACCGTTGGACATGGTCCATGCCTCCTTCGCGGCCGGAGCCGCTCCTGATATGAGAACGCTCACGCCCGTCCATCGGTTCCTGTCAGTCCCCAGTCTCCTACGGCTGCCGCAGGGGCGCACCGACGTCGTGCATGTGCTTCAGGGCCTGCCGGTAGGACTCGATGAGGCCGGTCTCCGCGTACGGCATGCCGATCGCCGCGCAGTGGGCCTTGACCAGCGGCTGGGCCAGTCGCAGGCAGGGGCGGGGCATGCTGGGGAAGAGGTGGTGCTCTATCTGGTAGTTCAGGCCGCCCAGGAACCAGTCGGTGAGGACTCCCCCGCGGACGTTGCGCGAGGTGAGCACCTGTCGCTGCAGGTGGCTCCACCGGTCACCGTCCGGGTCGGGCATCTCCATGCCCTTGTGGTTCGGTGCGAAGGACATCCCCAGGTGGAGGCCGAAGAGCGCGTGATGCACCAGGGCGAAGGCGGTGGCCTTGCCGGGGGACATGGTGGTGAGCAGCAGCGTCATGTACAGGGCGAGGTGGACGGCCGTCAGCCCGCCGGAGAGTGCCCGCTCGCGTGCCGGCTGGCGGCGCAGGAACCGAAAGCCGTAGATCTTGAGGGCGAAACCCTCCAGGAGCAGCATCGGGAAGAAGAGCCCGGCCTGGTGGCGGGTGAGCCGACGGGCGAATCCCTCGCGCTGCGCGGCCTGCTTCCGCGTCCAGACCAGGGCGCCGACGCCCACGTCGGGGTCCTTGTCGATGTGATTGGGGTGGGCGTGATGGCGTACGTGCTTGTCGTTCCACCACGCCTCGTTCATGCCGAGGAGCAGATTGGCGTGGACGAATCCGATGGCGCGGCTCGCCTTGCGGTTGCGGGTTATCTGTGCGTGCCCCGCGTCGTGGCCGACGAACGCGGTGCGGGTCCAGAGGACCGCCAGGAGCGGTGCGAGGATCAGGGTCCACCAGGTGTCGCCGAGGAGTACCAGGCCGGTGACCACGGCTGCCAGAGCCGTTAGGTCGGCCGCGATGCCTGCGGCGTACCAGCCGGTGCGGCAGTCGAGGAGCCCCTCGGCCTTGACCGTCCGCAGGAGCGGCGCGAAGTCGCTGCCGGATTTCCCTGTGCGACGGGAAGTATTTTCCGCAACGGTGGCTGCCGCCTGGGGCATGACGTCTCCGGTCTCTGAGGATCTGCGCTGACCTCATGAAACGTATGAACAGAACGCCTTTCGCAGCCATGACGCCACCATCCGGCTTGTACGGGGGATGGCCCCCCGTATCGCGATGGTGCCGGCCCCACGGAAGGCAGGGCTGTTGATGCGGGTGCCGTTCCGGCCGGCCGCCGGCCATCCGGCACGTCGTGGACCGAATCCCTGATCGGCACCCTTTCCCGGGGTGGCTGTCCGGTACGGGCGTCAACTGCGCTGTGTCCGGGCCGAGTTCCGTA
>DATCWZ010000829.1:0-2459 GCA_036566065.1 Streptomyces sp.
ACCCATCCGCAGCGTTCGCTGCTGATGCGGGCGCTGGGCAGCGGCGACCATGTCGAGCCCGACCTCTCCATCCGTGAAGTCCGGGCCGGCGACCGCTACTTGATCTGCTCGGACGGCCTCTCGGGCGTCGTCTCGCACCAGACGATGGAAGAGGCCCTCGCCAGCTACCAGGGCCCTCAGGAGACCATCCAGGACCTGATCCAGCTCGCTCTGCGCGGGGGCGGCCCCGACAACATCACCTGCATCGTCGCCGACGTCCTGGACGTCGACAGCAATGACACCCTGGCCGTGCAGCTCAACGACACCCCGGTCATTGTCGGAGCTGTCGCCGAGAACCAGGCCGCCCAGCTCAACGACGGCGGCGCCATGCAGACCCCCGCCGGACGCGCGGCGGGCCTCGGCCGCCCCGTACCGCCACCCGCCGGAGGCTTCGGCCCTCCCGGCAGCGGCGAGGGCATGGGATACGGCTCCGGCCCGGGCGGCGCCTTCAACTCGTACACGGACGACGACTTCGTCAAGCCCCGTGGCGGCCGTAAGTGGCTCAAGCGGTCCGTCTACACCATCCTGGCGCTGGCCGTCATCGGCGGCGGGGTGTACGGCGGCTATCGCTGGACCCAGACCCAGTTCTATGTGGGTGCCCAGGGCGAGAACGTCGCCCTGTACCGCGGCATCAGCCAGGACCTCGCCTGGGTCTCGCTCTCCAAGGTCGAGGAGAACACCGAGATCGAGCTGAAGTACCTGCCGCCCTACCAGCGCAAGCAGGTCGAGGCGACCATCGCCGAAGGCAACCTCGCCGACGCCCGCAAGAAGGTCGGCGAACTCGAAACGCAGGCTTCCGCCTGCAAGAAGGACGCGCAGCGCCGCGCGGCCGTAGCCGGCAGCAAGGCCCTCACGGGTGAGGGCGAGGCAGGCGGCACCACTGGTGCCCCCGCAAAGACTTCCGCAAAGTCCTCCACCCAGGACACCACGTCCTCCACCCAGGAGACCAAGCCGACCGCGACTCCCACTCCCGGCCCCAGCCTCTCGGAGGAAGAGAAGAAGCTGGTCCCGCAGTGCGGTAAGCAGTAAAGCCGTAGGGGGCCTTCAGCACCATGAGCGTTGTCACCAATACGACCACCATCGGCGCGATCGACGCGCCGAGCCGCCGCAATACCGAGTTGGCGCTGGTTGTCTTCGCCGTCCTGATCTCGGTGTTCGCGTACGCCAACGTGGGTCTCGCCATCAACGGCGAACTGCCCTCGGGCATGCTCGGATACGGGCTGGGCCTGGCGCTGCTCGGCGGCGTCGCCCATCTCGCCGTCCGCAGATTCGCCCCGTACGCGGACCCGTTGGTGCTGCCGCTGGCGACCCTGCTGAACGGACTGGGCCTGGCCATCATCTGGCGCCTGGACCAGTCCGAGCGGTTCCAGGCACTGAAGACGTTCGCGCCGGCGGCGTCCAAGCAGCTCATCTTCTCCGCAGTGGGCGTCGCCCTGATGGTGGGCGTCCTGGTCGCCCTCAAGGATCACCGCATCCTGCAGCGCTACACGTACATCTCCATGGTGCTGGCGTTGATCATGCTGATTCTGCCGGTGTTCTTCCCCGCCGTGAATGGCGCCAAGATCTGGATCAGCATCCCCGGCGTCGGTACCATCCAGCCCGGCGAGTTCGCCAAGATCGTCATCACCGTCTTCTTCGCCGGTTACCTGATGGTCAAGCGCGACGCGCTCGCGCTTGCCAGCCGGCGGTTCATGGGGCTCTATCTGCCGCGTGGCCGGGACCTCGGGCCGATTCTGATGGTCTGGGCGTTCTCGATCCTCATCCTGGTCTTCGAGACGGACCTCGGTACATCGCTGCTGTTCTTCGGCATGTTCGTCGTCATGCTGTACGTCGCCACGGAGCGCACGAGCTGGATCGTCTTCGGTCTCCTGATGTCGGCCGTCGGAGCCGTCAGCGTTGCCTCGTTCGAGCCGCACGTCCAGCAGCGCGTCACCGCTTGGCTCGACCCGTTCGCCGGCTGGGGCAAGGTGGCCGCGAGCGAGCAGATGGCCAAGTCCCTGATGGCCTTCGGCTCGGGCGGCACGCTCGGCACCGGCCTCGGCCAGGGCAACTCGGACCTGATCGGCTTCGCCGCGAACTCCGACTTCATCCTGTCCACCGTCGGCGAGGAACTCGGCCTGGCCGGGATGATGGCCGTCCTGCTGCTCTACGGACTCATCGTGGAACGCGGCATCCGCACGGCGCTCGCCGCCCGCGACCCGTTCGGCAAGCTCCTCGCCATCGGTCTCTCCGGCGCCTTCGCCATTCAGGTCTTCGTCGTCGCCGGTGGTGTCATGGGTCTCATCCCGCTCACCGGTATGACCATGCCGTTCCTGGCGGCCGGAGGTTCGTCCGTCATCGCCAACTGGGTGCTCATCGGGATCCTGATCCGGATCAGCGACACCGCCCGCCGCCCCGCTCCGGCCCCAGCACCATCCCCG
>DATCWZ010000641.1:0-10383 GCA_036566065.1 Streptomyces sp.
AGGCCCAGCAGCCGGGACCGTACGGCCAGCAGCCGCCCGCACCGCCGTACGGCCAGCAGCCGCAGGCCCCTTACGGCCAGGTCCCCGTGCCCCCGCCCGCGCCGAAGAAGAAGACCGGGCTGATCATCGGCGCGGCCGTGCTGGCGCTGGCGGTCATCGCGGGCGGCGCGTATCTGCTGACGTCGAGCGGGGGCGGCGACTCGGTCGCCGATGACGGCAAGACGTACAAGCTGATCACGCCGGACACGGTGCTCGGGGGCACGTACAAGAAGTCGCCGTCCCAGAACAACGACGACCAGATGTCGGAAAAGGACCTCAAGGAGGCCGAGAAGTGGGGGGTGACCAACCCGAAGAGCGTCGGCGCCAGCTATGCCTCAGGGGACGCGGCCAAGCAGAAGCTGCTGTCCTTCAGCGGTGTCTACGGTGACATCAACGACCCCGAGAAGGTCGTTGACGCCATGTTCGCCAGCATGAAGGCGGAGGCCGCGAAGGACAAGGACACCGAAACCAAGGGCGAATTCATCGGAAGCCCGAAGGCCTTCACGCCGGCCGGGTTCGAGAACGGTGTCCTGAAGTGCCAGGAGACCAGGATCACGGATACGAGTGGCACGGGTAAGCCCACCACGATGCCGTTCTGCATCTGGGGTGACCACAGCACGCTCGCCCTCGTCCTGGACATGGACATGGGCGCATTGGCGACAGGCAAGAGCGTGCCGATGGAGACGGCCGCCGAGAACGCGGCCAAGCTCCGCAACGACGTGCGCGTCGAGGTCAAGTAGCCGACGGCGAAGGGCCCGGTCTCCTGCCGGAGGCCGGGCCCTTCGCCGTCCGTCCGGCCGCTGCCGCTACGCGGACTTCTCGTGGCGGCCGCCGTCGTTCTTGCCGATGGTGCGCGGCTCGCGCGGGACCAGGGTCGGGTTGACGTTGTCGCGGACGACGTCCGGGGTGATGACGACGCGGGCCACGTCCTTGCGGGACGGCACCTCGTACATCACGGACTGCAGGACCTCCTCCATAATGGCCCGCAGTCCGCGCGCGCCCGTCTGACGCAGGATCGCCTGGTCGGCGATGGCCTCCAGTGCGCCGCGCTCGAAGTCCAGCTCGACACCGTCGAGTTCGAAAAGTTTCTGATACTGCTTCACCAGCGCGTTGCGCGGCTCGACCAGGATCTGGAGCAGCGCCTCGCGGTCCAGGTTGTGGACGGAGGTCAGCACGGGGAGGCGGCCGATGAACTCCGGGATCATCCCGAACTTCACCAGGTCCTCCGGCATGACCTCCTGGAACTGGTCGCTCGCCTGGATCTCCAGCTTGGAGCGGATCGTGGCGCCGAAGCCGATGCCCTTGGCACCGGCCCGCGACTCGATGATCTTCTCCAGTCCGGAGAAGGCGCCGCCGACGATGAACAGCACGTTCGTCGTGTCGATCTGGATGAACTCCTGGTGCGGGTGCTTCCGGCCGCCCTGCGGCGGTACGGAGGCGGTGGTGCCCTCCAGGATCTTCAGCAGGGCCTGCTGGACGCCCTCGCCGGAGACATCACGGGTGATCGACGGGTTCTCGCTCTTGCGGGCGACCTTGTCGATCTCGTCGATGTAGATGATCCCGGTCTCGGCCTTCTTGACGTCGTAGTCCGCGGCCTGGATCAACTTCAGCAGGATGTTCTCGACATCCTCGCCGACATAGCCGGCCTCCGTCAGCGCCGTCGCGTCGGCGATGGCGAACGGGACGTTGAGCATGCGGGCGAGCGTCTGCGCGAGGAGCGTCTTGCCGGAGCCCGTGGGGCCCAGCAGCAGGATGTTGGACTTGGCGAGCTCGATGGCGTCCTCGCGGTTCCCACCGCTGCCGTTCTCCCCCGCCTGGACTCGCTTGTAATGGTTGTACACAGCGACCGAGAGAGCCTTCTTCGCCGGCTCCTGCCCTACGACGTACCCCTCCAGGAACTCGTAGATCTCGCGCGGCTTGGGCAGCTCCTCCCAGCGCACCTCGGAGGACTCCGCGAGCTCCTCCTCGATGATCTCGTTACAGAGATCGATGCACTCGTCGCAGATGTATACACCGGGTCCCGCGATGAGCTTCTTCACCTGCTTCTGACTCTTTCCGCAGAACGAGCACTTGAGCAGGTCGCCGCCATCACCGATGCGTGCCACGAGGTGCTTCCCCTTCGCCTGGGAGCGGCCTTGTTCAGCGGCTCCTGGTGCCTCTATCCGACGGTACCCTGCCGGGACCCCCGTCCGGGCCCCCCTTGGCACGGTTCACACGGCCAGGGCCGTCCGCCCGGTACGTGCCAAGGGGAAAGACCGGCGTCAGACTGCTGCGCCGGCCGTGGTCTTCCGGGTCGAGACGATCTGGTCCACCAGACCGTACGCGAGAGCGCCGTCGGCCGTAAGGATCTTGTCGCGCTCGATGTCCTCGCGGATCTTCTCCAGCGGGGTGGTGGAGTGCTTGGCCAGCATCTCCTCCAGCTGGGTGCGCATGCGCAGGATCTCGTTGGCCGCGATCTCCAGGTCGGAGAGCTGCTCGCGGCCGGTCTGCGAGGACGGCTGGTGGATGAGCACCCGCGCGTGCGGCAGCGCCATGCGCTTGCCCGGGGTCCCGGCGGCGAGCAGGACGGCGGCGGCGGAGGCCGCCTGGCCCATGCAGACCGTCTGGATGTCCGGCTTCACGAACTGCATCGTGTCGTAGATGGCGGTGAGCGCGGTGAACGAGCCGCCGGGGCTGTTGATGTAGATCGAGATGTCGCGGTCGGGGTCCATCGACTCCAGGCACAGGAGCTGCGCCATGACGTCGTTGGCCGAGGCGTCGTCGATCTGGACGCCGAGGAAGATCACGCGCTCCTCGAAGAGCTTCGCGTACGGGTCGTACTCACGCACGCCCTGGGAGGTGCGTTCCACGAAGCGGGGGACGACGTAGCGGCTGTCCACCTGAGGGCCGGTGTAGAGGCCGTCCGCGAAGGCGCCGGGGAAGTTGTTCATGTGGCTGTTCACCATCCTGGTGGCGTTCTGTGGGCTGGGTGTCTCGGCGTACGAGAGGTACGGCGGTGGGGCCGGATCAGGCGCCGGTGCCGCCGCCGCCCGGGATGCCCGACGCGAACGTGATGATCTCGTCGATGAGGCCGTACTCCTTGGCCTCCTCCGCGGTGTACCAGCGGTCGCGGTCACCGTCGCGGATGATCGTCTCCACCGTCTGGCCCGAGTGGTGGGCGGTGATCTCCGCCATCCGCTTCTTGGTACGCAGCAGGTACTCGGCCTGGATCTTGATGTCCGAGGCGGTACCGCCGATGCCGGCGGAACCCTGGTGCATGAGGATGTCGGTGTTCGGGAGCGCGAAGCGCTTGCCGGCCGATCCGCCGGTGAGCAGGAACTGGCCCATCGAGGCCGCCATGCCCATCCCGATCGTGACCACGTCGTTCGGGATGTACTGCATGGTGTCGTAGACCGCCATGCCGGCCGTCACCGAGCCGCCGGGGCTGTTGATGTAGAGGTAGATGTCCTTGTCGGGGTCTGCCGCAAGGAGCAGAAGCTGCGCGGTGATCTTGTTGGCGATGTCATCGTCGACCTGCTGGCCGAGGAAGATGATGCGTTCACCGAGCAGCCGGCTGTAGACCTGGTCACCGAGGCCTGCGAGGGACGGCTCTCCGGCGGCGTAAGGCATCGGATTCGTCACGTGTCCACCTGCTCGTCTCTGACGGCTCCGGCCGTCTCTGCGTCTTCGTACCGGGTGGGCCGGGACTACCCGACCCTTCCTCTTCATGGACCCTAACGCGCAGGTGGGACAACGCCATCCCGGTTCCCCAACTGTTCGCTGGGAGCGCAAGGTAACCAGTGCGCATACGGATTGCGAGGGCCGGGGGCCGGTGAACGCCGACGGGCCCCGGACGTCATGCGTCCGGAGCCCGTCGGCGTACGGTCGGTCCGACCGGGCCGAGGCTCAGGCCTCGGGCTTCTCGTCGGTGTCAGCGGCAGCGGCGTCGGTGTCGGTGTCGGCGGACGCCTCGGCGGGCTTGTCCTCCGCGGCCTCGGTGGTCTCCGCGGGCTTGTCCTCGGCGGAAGCCTCCGTCGTGCCCTCGGTCTCCTCGTCCTCCTCGTCCTCCAGCTCGACGACCTCACCGTTGGTGTCGACGATCCTGGCGGTCTCGACGACCAGGGCGAGCGCCTTGCCGCGGGCGACCTCGCCGACGAGCATCGGCACCTGGCCGCCCTCGACGACGGCCTGGGCGAACTGGTCGGGGGTCATACCGGAGGAAGCGGCACGCCGCACGAGGTGCTCGGTGAGCTCCTCCTGGTTGACGTTGATCTTCTCCTTGTTGACGAGCTCGTCCAGGATGAACTGGGTCTTGATGCCCTTGACGGCCTGCTCGGAGGTCTCCGCGTCGAACTCCTCCATCGTCTTGCCCTGGATCTCCAGGTACTTGGCGAGGTCGAGACCCATCTGGCCGAGCTGGTGGTGCTCAAGGTTGTGCTTGCGGGTCTGGATCTCGTCCGCGAGCAGCTTCTCGGGGATCGGGACCTCGACCAGCGCCAGCAGCTCGTCGAGGACACGCTGCTGGGCCTGGGTGGCCTGGTCGTACTGCATGGTGTTCTCAAGGCGCGTACGGCTGTCCGCGCGCAGCTCGTCGAGCGTGTCGAACTGGCTCGCCATCTGGGCGAACTCGTCGTCCAGCTCGGGCAGCTCGCGGGAGGCGACGTCGGTGACCTTGACGGTGACCTCGGCGTCCTTGCCCTCGGCGGAACCGCCCTTGAGCTGCGAGGTGAAGGTGGCCTCGCCGCCGGCCTCCAGGCCGATGACGGCCTCGTCGATGCCGTCGAGGAGCTCGCCGGAGCCGATGGTGTACGAGACACCGGCGGCCACGCCGTCCTCCAGGACCTCTCCGTCGACCTTGGCCTCCAGGTCGACCGTCACGACGTCGCCCTCGGCGGCGGCGCGCTCGACCGGGCTGGTCGAGGCGAAGCGCTCGCGGAGCTGCTGCACGGCCTTCTCGACGTCCTCGTCGGTGACCTCAAGGGCGTCCACGGTGACCTCAATGCCGGAGTAGTCCGGGATCGTGATCTCGGGGCGGACGTCCACCTCGGCGGTGAAGGCCAGCAGCTCGCCGTCCTTCAGCTCGGTGATGTCCACCTCGGGCTGGCCCAGTACGTTGAGCTCGCCCTCGTTGACGGCCTCGGTGTAGAGCCGCGGAAGGGCGTCGTTGACGGCCTCCTCCAGCACGGCACCGCGGCCGAACCGCTGGTCGATGATTCGGTTGGGGATCTTGCCCTTGCGGAAGCCCTTCACCGTGACCTGCTGGTTGATCTTCTTGTACGCCGCGTCGAGGCTGTCCTTGAGCTCCTCGAAGGGCACCTCAATGCTGAGCCGAACCCGAGTCGGGTTCAGGGTCTCCACGGCGCTCTTCACGGTTCGGTCTCCTTGGTGGCTGACTTCTTGGGGTTCTGCTGGGCCGCCGAGAGCGGCGGCTTCGCGGACCGAGCCCGGTACATCAGACACACACGGGCACGCGGTTTGCATAGTAACGGCTAGGGGGATGACTCCCACAATGCGATCTTGCCGGTGGTCGGGGTGGCCGGATTCGAACCGACGACCTTCCGCTCCCAAAGCGGACGCGCTGCCAAGCTGCGCCACACCCCGTCGGTGCGACACGTAGGGTACATGCCCACAGGCCGCGCATCGGACGCTTTACGGAGCCGTTCCGGCATATGGGCAAACCCGCGCTCCCGAGGGGTGCCTCCGAGGGCCTTCCGGACCGGGCGGGACGCATGTCACAGTCGCGCGACACCAACGTGGATGCGGCGGATACGGATGTGCGGGCGGCGCCCATGACCCGCTACGATGCTTCCCGTACCGCGGTCCACCCGACCCGTGGTGCGGTGCTCGCGGGCGTAGCTCAATGGTAGAGCCCTAGTCTTCCAAACTAGCTACGCGGGTTCGATTCCCGTCGCCCGCTCCAGGACCCAGGGCCAGACCGGAGGACCACTCCCCCGCTTGGCCCTGGCCGCGTTTCCGGGGTTCGACGGGGTCCGGTTGACCCCGCACGAGGCGCCGCTCTCCTAGCGGGCCGGGGCGGCGTCAGAAGCTGATCTGGTTGATCGTGTCGGCTATCGAGTTCATGAATCTGTTGATCGACGGCGCCATGCCGGTCGATGCCAGGAAGAAGCCGAAGAGCACGGCGACGATCGCGGGCCCGCCCTTGATGGATCCGCCGCGGATCAGTACCACCAGGACGATCCCCAGCAGAAGCACCACAGACAGTGAAATGGCCACGACTGATCACACACCCTTGGTCGGTCCGCCTTGCCGGCCCGGCAGCGTGCGGCGCAGCACGCGTCCGTCCTGTCCATCGTGCCACCAACTCCCCCGCGCGTGCCGCCGGGTGACGTGCCGGACGGACCGGATCACGCCATCCTGCCGCCCGCGCCTGCTCAGGGGGCGGATCGCCGCCCGGGCGAAGTGATAAACGATCACCTTGTTCGTTTCCATATCCGCACACTTCGTTCACAGCGTTTTCCCTGATCGATAACGGGCGAGGCGAGCGGTTTATATGTCCGGTCGGTACGACGAAATTCACCGTCGTCAACTGCCTCCCGATGCATGTGGTTTGAGCCGGATTAATCACCGCATAACGGGCGCAGATTGGTGGTTTCACTTTCGAATGGGCGGGAACACGCGATATCTCACCGCCATTTTACGATTGCTGATCCGCAGGTCTAAGGTGCCGTAGATGTTCCTAGCTCCGAGCGTTTTTCAGAGGGCCCCGCTCCCGCCGGCGACCCAGGAACCGGAGCCGAGACGCGGGCCCTCGGCGGCCGGGCCGGGCAGGCGTGACCCGTACTTCGACAATGTGAAGTACCTCGCGATCGTGCTCGTCGCGGTGGCGCACGCCTGGGAGCCCGTGATGGACGGGAGCCGGGTGACCCGTGCCCTGTACATGGTCGTCTACACGTTCCATATGCCGGCCTTCATCCTCATCTCCGGCTATTTCTCACGGTCGTTCGAGGCCACCCCCGCCAAGGTGAAGCGCCTGGTCACCGGGGTGGTCGTGCCCTATGTGCTGTTCGAGACCGCGTACTCCCTGTTCAAGCGGTACGCCGACGGCTCGGCGGACCAGCCGATCACCCTGCTGGACCCGCTGTTCCTCACCTGGTTCCTGGCGGCGCTGTTCATCTGGCGGATCACCACGCCCCTGTGGCGCACGCTGCGCCACCCGTTGCCCGTAGCGCTCACGCTCGCGGTCCTGGCCTCCGTGACACCGGGCATCGGCGACGATCTGGCGCTCCAACGCGTCCTGCAGTTCCTGCCGTTCTTCGTGCTGGGCCTGATGGCCCGTCCGGAACACTTCGCCCTCGTCCGGCGCCGCGTGGTGCGGCTGCTGTCCCTGCCGCTGTTCGCGGGCGCGCTGCTCTTCGCGTACTGGGCCGCGCCCCGCATGCAGCTCGGCTGGCTCTACCGCAGCAGCAGCGCACAGGAATTGGGCGCTCCGTGGTGGTCGGGGGCCGTGATGTCCCTGGCGGTGTTCGGCTGCGCCCTGCTGCTCACGGCCGGGTTCCTGGCCTGGGTGCCACGCCGTCAGATGTGGTTCACGGTGCTGGGCGCGGGCACGATCTGCGGCTATCTGCTGCACGGCTTCCTGGTCAAGGGTGCCGAATACGCCGGTCTGTTCGACCGGTTCGGATGGCTCGGGTCACCGGCCGGTCTGGTGCTGGTCTCCGTGGCCGCGTGCGCCGCGGTGACCCTGCTGTGCACCCCACCCGTGCGGCGGGCGATGCGGTTCGCCACCGAGCCCGATATGGACTGGGCGTTCCGGCGCGACACGGCACGGCGCTGAGCCTCGCCGGGTTGGCCGGATCCCGTTGTCGCCGCTTGCGTGCGGTTTCAGGCGCTGCGGGACAGAAGCAGCAGCGCGCGGTCGTCGTTGACGTCCTTCGCGCACGCCTCGATCAGATGCCAGGCGGCGCCTTCGAAGCCCGTGACGACATAGCGGTCGGCCTCGCCGGTGAGCCGGTCGATGCCTTCCGCGATGTCCCGGTCGGACGCCTCGACCAGGCCGTCCGTGAAGAGCATCAGCACATCGCCGGGCGCCAGCGAGCCCTTCACCGCGTCGAACTCCGCCCCGTCGTACACCCCGAGCAGCGGTCCTCCGGCGGATTTCTCCTCCCAGTGCCCGCTGCCCGAGTGGAGTTGCAGGGCGGGCGGATGTCCGGCCGAGAGTATCTCGTAGTCGCCCGAGTCCAGGTCCAGCACGAGATGGATCGAGGTGGCGAAGCCCTCGGCCCAGTCCTGGCGCAGCAGATAGCCGTTGGCGGCGGGCAGGAAGCCGTGCGGGGGCAGCGAGCCCAGGAGGCCGCCGAAGGCACCGGACAGCAGGAGGGCCCGGGACCCGGCGTCCATTCCCTTGCCCGACACATCGGTGAGGACGACCTCCAGGGTGCGGCCGCCGTTGGTGCGGGCCGCGACGACGAAGTCGCCGGAGAACGACTGGCCCCCGGCCGGGCGCAGCGCCATCTCGCGGTGCCAGCCGTCCGGCAGCCGAGGCAGGGCGCTCTGCACCCTGATGCGTTCGCGCAGGTCGAAGAGCATGGTGCCGCCGCGCCGCCACGGGACGCCGACTCTGGCCCTGAACTGCGCGAGGATCAGGCCGAAGAAGCCGCAGGCGGCGACCACGAGGACGGTGCCGGGAGTGACCCTGGCGGGCCCGTGGGCGTACGGGCCGAGCGCCAGGGACTCCACGATCAGGGCGGCGGCCGCGGCCGCGTACAGGCTCAGCAGGCTGGCCGGCCGCAGCAGCAGTCCGCCCACGACGATCGGCAGTGCCAGGGCGGCGGGTGAGCACCACATCGGGTTCAGCACGGTGGTCGCGGTGATCGCCGGGACGGTCAGCAGCAGGCCGACCAGGGCGATCCAGTCGGAGCCGTCACCCCTGAAGTAGTCCACCCCGGATTTGCGCAGCGCGATGCGCGCCCGGTGCACCGATCTGCTCCAACGGGCGGGGTATGTCTCTGTTCCTGCGCGACGTGCCATTGCCGGGACCATATCCACCCGGCAGCCTCTCGTGCAGGGGGACCCCATGACAATGCGCTTGAAATCGGGTCGACCGTCCGCTGTCGCGCTGGTACGCATGACTCATGACGACTGAACTCCGCGTCCTGCGTCCGTCCGAATGGAACGAGTGGTTCCGGTGTCTGGAACTCGCCTTCGGCGGGGTGCCGGAGGCTCCCGAGCAGCGCGCGCTCGACGAGTCGCTGACCGAGCACGAGCGGTCGGTGGGGATCTGGGACGGCGGCGATGTGGTGGCCACGTCCGGGGCGTTCAGCTTCCGGGTGGCGGTGCCGGGCGGGGCGCTGGTCCCGGCCGCCGGTGTCACGATGGTGAGCGTCGCGGCCACGCACCGCAGGCGCGGGCTGCTGACGGCGATGATGCGCCGCCAACTCGACGATGTGCGGGCGCTGGGCGAGCCGATCGCCGTACTGACGGCGTCGGAGCCAGCGATCTACGGGCGGTTCGGATACGGCGCGGCCACCCGGCAGATGTCCCTGTCGATCGACACCGACCGGGTGCGCCTGACCGTGCCGGACGGCACGGACGAGGTGGGGCTGCGCTATGCGAGGCCGGACGAGGCGGTGGCCGCCTGCGAGAGCGTGTACGCACGGCTGGTGCCAGGCCGCCCGGGCACCCCGGCCCACGGGCCGGGGTGGGAGCGCAAGTCGCTGACCGACTCTTCGGGCGGGCGGCAGACCGCTTCGGCGCTGCAGTGCGTGCTGGCCGAGCGGGACGGAGAGGTCGTGGGGTACACGACGTACCACAACCATCCGGACTGGGACGAGTCCGGCCCCAAGGGCAGGATCGCGGTGAATGATCTGGCGGCGCTGGACCCGGCGGCGTACGCGGCGTTGTGGAGGTTCCTCTTCGGGATCGATCTGACCTCGACCGTCGAGGCCAGGAACCGGCCGGTGGACGACGCCGTGCTGCATATGGTCTCGGATGTCCGCCGGTGCGGCATACGGCTGCGGGACTCGCTCTACGTACGGCTGGTGGACCTGGGTGCCGCGCTGGAGGCGCGGACCTACCGGGCACCGGTGGACGTGGTGTTCGAGGTGGCGGACGCGTTCTGCCCGTGGAACGCGGGGCGCTGGCGGCTCACCGCGGATGCGAAGGGCGGCGCGTCGTGCAAGCGGACCGATGATCCGGCCGATCTGGCGCTGTCCGTACGGGAGTTGGGTGGGGCCTATCTGGGCGGCGAGTCGCTGGTCTCGCTCGCGGGCGCCGGGCGGGTCCGGGAATTGCGGACGGACGCGCTGGCGGAGGCGTCGTCGGCGTTCACCTCGGACGTGGCGCCGTGGCTGCCCCGCGGGTTCTGAGGCCGCGCACCCGGGGCCGACGCGGCTAGCGGCGCTGGCA
>DATCWZ010000655.1:0-4213 GCA_036566065.1 Streptomyces sp.
GTCCTGGCGCTGTGCGGGCTGATCATCCTGGCGCTGGTCCGCGAACAGACCGGCACGCAGGGCTTCCTGGTCGGGCTCGGCCTCGCGGTGCTTCCGGTGCCGCTGCTGATGGCGGCCTTCCGCTGGCTGGACCGGGTCGAACCGGCCCCCTGGCGCAACCTGCTGTTCTCGTTCGCCTGGGGTTCCTGCGCCGCCGCGCTGGTCGCGATCACCGCCAATTCGTTCGCGACCCGGTGGATAGCGACGGCCACCGCAGATCCGGCGGGCGCCGACACGCTGGGCGCGACGGTGATCGCCCCGGCCGTCGAGGAGAGCGCCAAGGCGGTAGCTGTGCTGCTGATCTTCCTGTTCAGGAGACGGGAGTTCGGCGGTGTCGTCGACGGGATCGTGGTCGCCGGTTTCACCGCGACCGGATTCGCGTTCACCGAGAACATCCTGTATCTGGGCAACGCCTTCGGCGAGGACCAGGAGCTGGGCACCACGGGTCTGGCCTCGCTCACCGTCGGCACGTTCTTCGTGCGAGTGGTGATGTCGCCGTTCGCGCACCCGATGTTCACGGTGCTCACGGGCATCGGTTTCGGGTTCGCCGCGCTCACGGCGCGCCGCCACCGGGTCCGCCGGGCCGCGCTGCCGCTGCTCGGGCTGGTCCTCGCGATGGGCATGCACTCCCTGTGGAACGGCTCGGCCTCCTTCGGCCCTTACGGCTTCTACGCGGTGTACGGGGCCTTCATGATGCCCGCGTTCGGGCTGCTGACCTGGGCGGCGATCTGGTCGCGCCGGCGTGAGCTGCGGGTGCTCGGCAGCGAATTGCCGGTGTACGCGGCGGCGGGCTGGCTGAACCCCGCCGAGCCCCTGGCACTGTCCTCGATGCGGGCCAGGGGGATGGCGCGCGACCTGGCCCGGCACTGGCACGGCCATCCGGACCGGCACCGTGGCAGGGCGGCGGCCCACGCGGTCGCGGAGTACGAGTCGTTCGCGACATCCCTGGCCGTTCTGCGGCGCAACGCCCGCCGCGACACGGCGGGCCGGGACTTCGCGGAGCGGGAGCGGGAGCTGCTGCACCATCTGTGGCAGCGCCGGGACATCGCGGGCCCGGCGCTGGTGTACGCGGCGCTGGCGACGGGCCGCATCCGGATACGCCACACCCCGCCGCCGCCTCTGGTGCCGCACCAGTTCCCGTACCGGCTCCCGCCGCATCGGGAGTACGGCGGCTACAACCCCTACCTCCAGCAACCGGGCCAGCAGGATCAAGGCCCCTGGGGGACAGACCGGCGGCCCTGACGTCGGGCGTTACGTCAGGGCCGCCGGGGCGTGCGGGAGGTGCCTGGGCTCAGACTGGGCTCAGACGGAGAGGCCCTTGCCGGTCAGCCAGGTCATCGGGTCGACGCCCGTGCCGTCCGCCGTATGAACCTCCAGGTGGAGGTGGGGTCCCGTCACATTGCCGGTCGCGCCGACACGCCCGATGGTGTCGCCCGTGTTGACGTGCTGCCCGGCGACGACGTCCATCGAGGACTGGTGGCAGTACCAGATCTCCGTACCGTCATCGAGTTCGAGGACCGTGCGGTAGCCGTACGAGCCGGACCAGCCGGCCGACTTCACCGTGGCGCTGTGCACGGCCTTGACCGGCGTGCCGGTCGGCGCGGCGAAGTCGAGGCCGGTGTGATAGCCGGACGACCACATCGAACCGGCCTCGCCGAACGTCGAGGTGATCGTGTACGAGGCGGTCGGCAGCGTGTAGCTCGCGGCGAGCTTGGCGAGGCGCTCGGCCTCCGCCTTCTTCGCGGCGGCTTCCTTGGCGGCCTTCTCCTTGGCGGCGGCCTCGGCCTCGGCGGCGCTCTGCTGCTTCGCTGCCAGCGCGGCGGCCTTCTCGGCGGCCGCCTTCTCCTCTGCGGCCTTGGCCTCGGCGTCAGCGCTCGCCTGCTGCTGCTCGGCCTGCTGGAGGATGCGGGCACGCAGCGCCTCCCCGGCGTCCGTGGTGCCCTTCTTGGCCTCGGCGGTGGTGATTCCGGCCGAGGTGAGCGGCGCGGACGCGGCTACCGTCCGGGTGTCCGGGGCGGAGTGGCCGGACATGAAAGCACCGACGCCGGGAAGGGAGGCGGCGTCGGGAAGATTGTCCGCGATGGAATCGGGAAGAGAGATGGTGACCGGCGGCTTGGTCTGCGCGGAGGCCATGCCACCCGCACCGACGGCCGCGATGACGCCGACGCCGAGGACGGTGGAGCTACGGGCCAGTCCGCGCTGCTGCTTGGCCACGCGGTGCCTGCCGCGTACGGGAGGAAGTATGGAGTCCTCGGTGGGGTTCCATTCCTCCCATGTCCGGTCCGCGCCACCGAAGGTGTCGGTGCTGAAGGGTGACGGGGCCTCAGGGGCAGGCTGGTTGGACGCCACGTGGGCGCACTCCTTTCCTTCCTTCTCGCCTACCGGGTTAGCTGACGGGTTCGGAGCAGGAAGGTCTCCTACGGGCTCCTGACGTCCCTTTCGGGACACAGGCACCCGATTCACCCCATGTAGGTGGTTCCCCGGTTTCCTCGCGGAATTCGGCGCGCGCGCACGGCGTCGTCTCTTGCGACGACAGGGACGACCGCGCTGCGTTATCGAACGTTAATAGACACCCGGGCCCTATTCCAAGCGCTTCCCCTTGATCGTTCACGTCTCAGGCCCGGACGTACAGCACACAAACGGGCGGAACCGGGCGAGTTGAACACCCCTCACCGGTCAACCTTTTTCTGACGGTGCGTCATATGTTATGCGGAGTGAGACCTTCTGATTACGGACCGTCGCCGCGCCCGCCACGCCCGCTCATTCCTCGCCGTCCCGGCCCACGATCCGCATCGTCGTACGCCTGTCCGGCTGCCCCTCCGCGGGCCGGCTGACAGCGAGCAGCGCCATGTCGTCCGTGGAGCGCCCGCCGGTGTGCAGCCGTACGTCGTCGGTGAGCGCCGAGAGCAGTTCCTCGGGCCCGGGGAAGATCCGGCCGCGCAGCCGGGCCGCCGGATCGTAGAAGGCGCCGGACGCGTCCCGTGCCTCGGAGAGCCCGTCGGTGAACACCAGCAGGGTCGCCCCAGGCTCCAGCACCCACTCGTCCGCCCGGTCGGGCCACACGCCCAGGTTCATGCCCAGCGGCAGCGCGGGCTCGCTCGGCGCCAGCACGTCCAGCGTCCCGTCCGCGTACAACAGGATCGGCTCGGGGTGGCCGCGGTTGACGGTCCGCAGCAGGTCCGAACCGGGCGGGACCTCGGCGAGTACGGCGGTGACGAACCCCTCCATGGCGTCCAGCCCGCCGCGCCGCGACTCCTCCCGCGCGAGTGCCCGCTCAAGCCGCCGCGCGACCCCTTCCAGCGACCGTTCCTGCTCGGCGGCCTCCCTGAACGCCCCGATGACCACCGCCACGGCCTCCACCGCGTCGAGGCCTTTGCCCCGTACATCCCCGAGCACCAGCCGCACCCCCTGCGGGGTGTCCGCGACGGCGAAGAGGTCGCCGCCGACGAACTCGTCCGCCTGCGCCGCCTCGTACCGCGCCGCGACATGCAGCCCGCCGATCCGCTCCTCGGGCGTCGGCAGCACCGCCCGCATTGCGGTCTCCGCGATGACCCGGGCGGAGGCGAGCTGCTCGTTGCCGCGTCGTACGACACCGTTGATGACGACCGCGAGCACCGAGACGGTCACCACGGTGATCAGCTCGGTGACCGGCACCACCTGCGACAGCGTGCCCCTGGCGAGGCGCAGCAGGAGGACGGAGACGATCGCCGCGCCCCCGGTACCGACGGTGCTGCGCAGCGAGAAGAACGGGGCCGCGATCAGCGGAGCCGCCGCGAAGAGCGGCCCGGCGGTGTACGGAGGCGGGGTCAGGCTGTCGAAGAGCAGCCCGCCCCCGATCATCAGGGCGGGCAGCGCCCGTACGAACCGCCGGATACGGACGTCCCCAGCCGGTGCGCCGTACCGCGTATCGCGCTGCCCCACCTGTGCACTCCTGCCCGGTCCGCCCACGGCTGCGGACGGTACCGCGCCGGGCCCCCACCGGCCGGAGCCGCGCCGGACGGCGGCCCGGTGATCAGTCGGAGAGCCGGTGCTCCGCGTAGACCGCCAGCGCGTCCCGTACGAAAGCGGCGGTGCCGTCCCCGTACCGGTCGTAATTCTGCGCGAAGCGCGGATCGGCGACATACATCTCGCCGAGCCCGGTCACATACGACCGGGTGACCGCCATGGTCGCCGA
>DATCWZ010000660.1:0-2092 GCA_036566065.1 Streptomyces sp.
CGGGCAACCCGGTGTGCTCGGCCTCGGGTCCCAGATGTGTCAGGGTCAGCTCCTGCTGGAGCGCCCTGACCCGGGGCAGATCGCCAGGACCGTCGTAGACGTTGCGGCCGATGACGGTGACGACGGATGTCGGGGCGTCGATGACCCCGCGGACCTCGTCGTGCACGGTTCCCGCCCAGCCGGGCGGCACGACCAGCCACTCACCGGCGTCGGTCCCGCCGCCCCGGCTGCCGAGGTAGGCGAAGTTATTGGTCCACGCGTCGACGAACTGCAGCACGTAGTACGCGCCGCCGGTGTCCGGCACATGCAGCCGGACGGGCCCGGCCGACAGGTCGAGCTGGGCAATGGAGTAGATCGAGTCGGTGTCGACGGACACGAAGCGCGTGTCGTCCGGCGCGATGGACCGGTCCGCATGGGAGAAGTGGTTGAACGGAGCCGCTGCCAGCGGGCCGAAGCCCTGCCGCAGGAAGGCGTCGGCCATCGACAGGCCGGACACCAGGGGCAGGCCGTAGACGTACGCCTCGGCGGCGAGCGCGGTCAGCTCCTCCTCGCCCACGTCAGCCGACCACCCTCGCCCGGTCCCGGCCGGGCCCGGGCCGCGAGACCCCGGGCGCGGAGGCTGACTGGGCCACGGACATGCTCCTTCGCACAACGGACGGGACGCACGGAACGGACCCGGCGGCACGTCCCCGGACAGCTCCGACGTTCCGGGAGACCCCTGGCCGCGACGACCCGGAGCCATCCGTTCGGGTGAAGGGGGACGCCCGCCCGTTCAGGGGGCACTCCCCCACGTATCGAGATCGCCGCCCCGCCACTCGATCAGCGCGGGCTGATCCAGGTCGATCTCCTGTTCCCCCGCGGCGAAGCCCGCCCGCCGCAGAAACGCGGCCACATCGCCCCGCCCGTGTGCCAGCCCCACGATCTGCCCTCGCACAGTGACCCGCCGCCCTCCGGTCGGTGAGGGCGGATAGACGATCACGGGCGGATGTCCGGACATGCCTCCACGGTCCTCCGTGCCCCGCCCCCGCGCATCCCGAACACCCCGGCCGCGCAGTGGACCTCAATCGCGCTCGAGGTACGACGATCGCGAACTCCCGGCGGACCAAGGACCGCCGAGGAGTTCCTCGGCGGTCCGGGGTTGTGCACTCAACGGCGCAGCGTGGTCTCCCGCCGCATGCGTCCCAGCTTCGCGGGATTGCGCACGGCGTAGAGCCCGGTGATGAGGCCGTCGTCGAGACGTACCGCGACGACGGTGTCGATCACACCGTCGAGCCGGAAAACCAGCGCGGGGTGGGCATTGACCTGCACCGGCCGAAGCGATGCCGTCGTGAACCTGGCCATACCGCCGATCAGCAGGCGGGCCACCTTGTCGGCCCCCACGACCGGCCGTGGGATGGCCTGCTTCACTCCGCCACCGTCACCGACGAGGACGACGTCCGGCGCGAGCACGTCGAGCAGGCCCTGTAGGTCACCCGTTTCGGTCGCCCGCAGGAACGCGTCGAGCGCGTCCCGGCTCTCGGCGGGGGAAACGGTCCCGCGCGGCCGGCGCGCCGCGACGTGCGCCCGCGCCCGGTGTGCGATCTGGCGGACCGCGGCCGGGCTCTTGTCGACGGCTTCGGCGATCTCGTCGTACCCGAGGGCGAACACCTCACGCAGCACGAACACCGCCCGCTCGGTCGGCGCGAGCGTCTCCATCACCAGCAGCATCGCCATCGAGACGCTGTCGGCCAGCTCGACGTCCTCGGCCACATCGGGTGTGGTCAGCAACGGCTCGGGCAGCCAGGATCCCACGTAGGACTCCCTGCGGCGGCTGAGCGTACGCAGCCGGCTCAGCGCCTGGCGCGTGGTGATCCGGACCAGGTACGCACGCTGATCACGCACCTCGCCGAGATCGACCCCGGCCCACCGCAGCCAGGCCTCCTGCAGGACGTCCTCCGCGTCGGCGGCCGAGCCGAGCATCTCGTACGCGACGGTGAACAGCAGGTTGCGATGGGCGACGAACACCTCGGTGGCGGCGTTCACACGCCCGCCGACGAAGTGCCCGGCCACCTCCTGCGCACACACGCTGTACTCACTCCTCACCGGCTGCTCC
>DATCWZ010000546.1:0-5064 GCA_036566065.1 Streptomyces sp.
GCCATGCTGCTGTGGGCGCTGCCCTGGGTGCTCTATCTGTCGATCGTCCAGGTCGGCCAGGTCTGGTACGGATTCGGCTGGGAGTCGCTGCTTCTGGAGACCGGCTTCCTGGCCGTCTTCCTCGGCAACGCGGACACGGCGCCGCCCGTCCTGGTGCTCTGGCTGCTGCGCTGGCTGCTGTTCCGCGTGGAATTCGGCGCGGGGCTCATCAAGATCCGGGGCGACGAGTGCTGGCGGCGGCTGACGTGTCTGGACTTCCACCACGAGACGCAGCCGATGCCGGGGCCGCTGAGCTGGTTCTTCCACCATCTGCCCAAGCCCCTTCACCGGGCGGAGACGGCCGCCAACCACGTCACCCAGCTCCTGGTGCCGTTCCTGCTGTTCACCCCGCAGCCGGTGGCGGGCATCGCCGCGGGCCTGATGGCCGTCACGCAGCTCTGGCTGGTCCTGTCGGGGAACTTCGCCTGGCTGAACTGGCTGACCATCATCCTCGCCCTCTCCGCGATCGACTGGTCCCCCGTCGCGGGACCGCCGCCGGAGCAGTCCGCGCCACCGCTCTGGTACGAGGTGGTGGTCATCGCGGTGACCGCGCTCGTGCTGGCCCTGAGCTACCGCCCGGCGCGCAATCTCCTCTCCCGCCGCCAGGCCATGAACCGGTCGTACGACCCGCTGCATCTGGTCAATACGTACGGGGCTTTCGGGAGCATCAGCAGGATCCGGCTGGAAGTCGTGGTCGAGGGGACCGACGAGCCGGTGATCCATGAGGGCACGCGCTGGCGGGAGTACGGTTTCCGGGGCAAGCCGGGCGATCCGCGCCGGCTGCCGCGCCAGTTCGCGCCGTACCATCTGCGGCTCGACTGGATGATGTGGTTCGCCGCGCTCTCCCCCGCGTACGCCCGGTCCTGGTTCGGGCCGTTCGTCCTGCGGCTGCTGACGGGAGACCGGGACACCCTGCGGCTGCTGCGCCACAACCCCTTCCCCGGCGCCCCGCCCGCGTACATCAGGGCCAGGGTCTTCCGCTACCGGTACACCGGCTGGCACGAGCTGCGGGCCACCGGGTGCTGGTGGAAGCGCACATACGTACGAGACTTCATGCGGCCCGTGCCCCGTCCGGCACCGCCCGGATCATATGAGCGCTCTTGACCGGAGCCCGGTGCGGCCGGGCACGGCGGAGCCCCGGCCGTCCGCCGAAGCGGAAGGCCGGGGCCCCGGGGCGCGCGTGTGCGTGATCAGTCGATGCCTTGCAGGATATGTGGCTCGGCGAGGTCGTCCTCGTAACCGGCCAGTCGGATCGGTGCGGACCGCGCCCAGACCTCGATGTTACGGAGCTTTTCCGGCCTCCCGGTCCGGCCCGGGGACCGTTCGGCGGGGCGCTTCTCGTGTGTCGTCAGTTCAGGTGTCACCGCGGACTCCTTCGGGTCGCATGGCCCCGGACAGTGGCAACGCCGCGGATCGGACCGTGGGTCGACTGCCCTCAGGGGGCAGGGGAAGAGACAGTTCGGTCGCGGTGGCGCCGGTACGGGGCGGGACGGTGGCCTGGTTACAGACCTGCCCCAGGACGGCCTGGGAATCTTCGTGGATCCCTTGGTGGCGTCCGTTCGATTCAGAGTAACCAAATGAGCGCCATCGCGCTCGACAGAACGTATGACGTAGGCCACTTTCAGCCAATGGGGTCACCCATTGTCGGCCACACGGTTACCTGCCGGCACGGAAGCAACGGCGGCCCGTGGGTACGGGCCGCCGTCGTCGCGGTGGAATGTGCCGGATGTCACCAGTTGGCGGGCGCGTAGTCCTTCAGGAAACAGCCGAACAGGTCCTCGCCCTGTTCGCCGCGCACGATCGGGTCGTAGACCCTGGCGGCGCCGTCGATCAGGTCGAGGGGGGCGTGGAAGCCCTCCTCCGCGAGGCGGATCTTGTCGGGGTGCGGGCGCTCGTCCGTGATCCAGCCTGTGTCGACCGCCGTCATCAGGATGCGGTCCTTCTCGAACATCTCCTTGGCGCTGGTGCGGGTCAGCATGTTCAGCGCGGCCTTGGCCATGTTCGTATGCGGATGGCCCGCGCCCTTGTAGCCGCGGCCGAAGACGCCCTCCATCGCGGAGACGTTGACGACGTAGGCCCGCTTCCCCGTCGCCGCCATGGCCGGCCGCAGCCGGCTGATCAGGATGAACGGCGCGGTGGAGTTGCAGAGCTGGACCTCAAGGAGCTCGATCGGCCCGACCTCGTCCACGGTCTGGATCCAGCTGTTCGTGTGGTGCAGGTCCGGGACGAGCCCGCCCGCGTCGATGGCCGTACCCGCGGCGATCCGCGCCGGGGACGCCGAGCCGGTCACCAGCGCCAGATCGGTGACCTCCTGTGCGCTCAGTCCCTGGCCGCGCGGTCCGGGCAGCGCGGCTACCCGGTCGACGCCGCCGCTGCCGAACGTACCGATCACCTGGGCGGCCGGGAGTTCGCCCGCGGGCAGCGGGGCGGACTCGGCGTTCAGCAGCTCCCGGTACGCCTGCGGGGAACGGCGCACCGTCTGGGCCGCGTTGTTGATGAGGATGTCCAGCGGCCCCTCGGCCGCGACCGAGTCGGCGAGCGCGACGACCTGCGCGGGGTCGCGCAGATCGATGCCGACGATCTTCAGCCGGTGGATCCACTCGTCGCTGTCCTCCATCGCCTTGAAGCGGCGGATGGCGTCGTTGGGGAAGCGCGTGGTGATGGTCGTGTGCGCGCCGTCGCGCAGCAGCCGCAGCGCGATGTACATGCCGATCTTCGCGCGGCCCCCGGTGAGCAGGGCGCGGCGTCCGGTGAGATCGGTGCGGGCGTTGCGCCGCGCCCTGTTCTCGCGGGCGCAGTCCTGGCAGAGCTGGTGGTAGAAGGCGTCCACCTCGACGTACCGGGTCTTGCAGATGTAGCAGGACCTCGGGCGCCGGAGCACGCCCGCGATCTCGGCCGAGGCCGAGGAGGACGGCAGGACGCCCCGCGTCTCGTCGTCGATGCGCTCGGCGGATCCGGTCGCGGTGGCCTCGGTGACGGCCTTGTCGTGCGCGGTCTTGGCGGCCCGGCGCGCCTGGCGGCGGCGCTGCTTCACCGTGCGGTAGATCCCGGCGGTGGCGCGCCGCACGGTGACGGCGTCGGGGTGGTCGACGTCGATGGTGTCGAGTTCGCTGAGCACGCTCAGGCAGACAGCCAGCCGCTCCGGGTCGATACCGGGCCCGAAATCGTCCGTGCCGGGAGCGGGTCCCGGGCTGTCCTGTGTCACCGTCATTGCCGTTCCTCTGTCACTGGTCACTCACGCCGCTGTCCGGCGTCGTGGGGAGGGGTCCGGCCGGGGCTCTCGGCGGCCGCGGCGGTACGGGCCGGATACCCCGGCCAAGTCTGCCATGCCCCGGACGCTGCTCCGTTCGCCGTACACGGGTGCTGGGGAGCACGGAAAGGAGGGAGCCGGGAGATGTGGCGGGCATGACTTCGCGGAAGCCGGGCAGGCGCTCGTCAGCACATCCGACACCAGGGAGGGCGACACCATGACGACCATGTCAGTGCGAACCACCGGAGCAGTCGGCACAGCAGCGCCGCGCCGCGACGGCGCGGGAACGCCCGGACAGGTCGTCACCGGCACCGCCCCGGCGGGTCTTCCGTGGATCGAGGACACCGGGAAGGTGGCCCCGCAGGACGCCCGTCAGCTCTCGAAACTGTTCTTCGACCGGCTCCGGGTCCTCGAAGAGGGCACCCGTGAATACCAGTACGCGCGCAACACGCTGATCGAGATGAACCTCTCACTGGTGCGCTTCGCCGCCTCGCGGTTCCGCAGCCGGGGCGGCGACGACACCGAGGACATCATCCAGGTCGGCACGATCGGCCTGATCAAGGCGATCGACCGGTTCGACCTGTCCCGTGAGGTCGAGTTCGCCACCTTCGCCGTGCCGTACATCGTGGGTGAGATCAAGCGGTTCTTCCGCGACACGACATGGTCCGTCCATGTCCCGCGCAGGCTCCAGGAATTGCGCGTCGGCCTCGCGAAGGCCAAGGAGCAGTTGTCGGCGGAGCTGGACCGCGACCCGACGGTCAAGGAACTCGCCGCGCATCTGGAGCTGCCCGAGGACGAGATCGTCGAGGGGCTGGTCGCCGCGAACGGCTATTCGGCCGGCTCGCTCGACACGCCCACCGCCGACAGCGATTCGGGTCAGGACCAGCGTGCGTACGCGGATCTCCTGGGAGGGGTGGACCCGGCCATGGAGACCGTCGAGAATCTCCACACCCTCGCACCTCTGCTCGAACAACTCGACGAGCGTGAGCGCAGCATCGTACGCATGCGATTCGGCCAGGAGATGACGCAGTCGCAGATCGGCGCGGAACTGGGTGTCTCCCAGATGCATGTCTCACGGCTGCTCGCAAGGATCGTGCGGCGGCTGCGCACCGGGATGTGCGTCGAGGCCTGAGCCGCGGCCCCCGGGCCACCGGTCACATATGCTTCCAGGCGTTACGGCGGCGAGTGATCCGCGCCGTCGGTCCGAGGGGGTGGAGCGCCGTGGTCGAATTGCCCGTGGGCGAACCGGCGCGCCCCGCGGACTCCGCGGCCATTCCCTCGCAGGGCCTGCTTCCGGCCACCGGCCGCTCCGTCTGGAATGTCGACGCGGCGGTCCTGCTGGTCGAGGACGACTCCGGCGACGCGCTCCTGGTCGAGGAGATGCTCGCCGACAGCGAGCTGGACTCCGCGCTCACCTGGTGCAAGACACTGGCCGAAGCACGCCGGTTCCTGCTCACCTGTGACACACCCGTGTGTGTTTTGCTCGATCTGCATCTTCCCGATGTGCATGGGTTGGACGCCGTCACGCAGCTCGTCGAGTCCGCCCCGGACGCCGCCATCGTCGTCCTCACCGGGCTCGCGGAGGCCGACACGGGGCTCTCGGCGGTGGCGACCGGTGCGCAGGACTATCTGGTCAAGGGCAGGCTCGATCCGGAGGCGCTGGGCCGCGCGGTCCGCTACGCCCTCCAGCGCAAGCAGGTCGAACGCGCGGCCGCCGCACTGAGGTCCAACCGGCTGATCGCCCAGGAGAACGCGCGGCTCGAACGCGGGCTGCT
>DATCWZ010000851.1:0-2329 GCA_036566065.1 Streptomyces sp.
TACCGACAGTCGAGGTGGCTCACCGGCGAAGGCCCGGTGCGAGCCGGGCCAGCGCCTCGGCGGCGGCCGGCGACATCCCGTCAGGCACCCCCTCGTAGGCGAGGCCCGAGCCGGACTCCAGGCGCAGCAGCCCCGGCCGCACCACCACGGACAGTCCGCCGCGCGGCTCGTCGAGCTCGCCCTGCACCACCTCGACGATCGTCACGCCCTGCAGGCCCTCGGCCGCCGCGAACAGCGAGTCGGGCGGCACGATCCCGCCGTCCAGGACCACCACGATGTGCGGCTGGTCCAGCACCGGGCGGTTCTCCCTGCCGAACCGGGGCCGCCCTTCGAGCCGGCCCGCCAGCAATTGCTCCAGCTCACCCAGACCGTCGCCGAACAGCCGCTTCGTACCGGCACCGTCGACCTGCCCCGGCACCTGCGTGTGCGGCAGCCACTTCGTCCAGTCCCAGTGCCGCACCGCGCCCGGCGCCGCCACCACGGCCACCACCAGGTCCTCCGGCGAGTGCAGCGTCACCAACTGGGCCACCAGCGCCCGGGCCGTGGACCGGGCCGCCTCGGGCAGGCCGGAAACCGTCACATGGTAGAAGGCCCGCATCGAGACGGCCATCGGCAGCCCGTCCAGCGACCCGTGCACCGCCAGGAACTGCTGCATCGCGCCCGCGGACATCGGCTCCAGCTCATCCACCGGAGCGGTGTCCGGGGCGATCAGCGGAGTCGAGAGCTGCTGCGCGCCGAGACCCACCCGTACCTGCGCGAAGTCGTCGTCGCCCACGCGCCGTTCCCAGACCCGGCTGCCCTCGGCGACCACCGACCACAACTGCTCGGGAGCGGGATGCAGATAGAGCTGTACGTCACGCTGGGCGCGGGCCGTCCTGCGTACCGTCCGGCGCGTCTGCGCCAGGTACTTCAGGTAGTCACGCCGGACATCGCCCATTTGCCCCTGCGTACCGCGCCGGTATCTGACGATCTGTGCGACCACCATGCCGACGGTCGAGACGAGCATCAGCACACCCATGATCCGCATGAACGGCGGTGCCTGCGGCGAGAAGAAGAACACCACCGACGAACCCATGCCGAGCACCGGCAGGATCTGCATCAGCATGCCCTCCTGCTGCCCGCGCGGCAGCTCGGGAGGAGCCTCCAACGTCAATTCGTCGGTGGGTACTTCCGGCGGCAGGGACCGCGGAGGTCGTTTCACGACGATCTGGCTCACCGGACACCAATCCCTCGGTACGGACGGGCGGAAGGCCGGTCCGTCCGCACCGACGCCCCCGTTGGCTGCGTTTGCCGCGGACTGTCCCCCGCGCGACGGTGATCCTACGTGCAGATCACCTTGCCCCCTCCCGGTAGGGTGGCGCGCGCACTGTGCGCAACCGCGAATTCAGGGGGACCAGACGTGAGTACGAGCGCAGCGACGGGATTCTGCCGCGTCACTGTCGTGGCACCCAACAGCCGGATCGATGTCGCCCTCCCGGAGGACATCGCCGTCGCCGATGTCTATCCCGAGATACTGCGTCTCACGGGGCAGACCCAGCCGGCCGGCACACCCGCCGGCTATCACCTCGTCCGCCGCGACGGCACCGTCCTGGATGGCGCCCTCACCCTCTCCGCCCAGCAGGTCCTCGACGGTGAACTCCTCAGCCTGCGGCCCTTCGCACAGTCCCTGCCGCCCGCCGTGTTCGACGACGTCTCGGACGCCGTCGCCTCCGCCGTCACCCGCGACCGCCACCTGTGGAGCGATGAACTCCTGCGCGGCGCGGGCCTCGTCGGCGGCGTCCTCCTGCTCGTCCTGATGGGCTTCGTGCTCTGGTTCGCCGATCCCGTACGCCACGACATGCACAGCCTGCCCGGCATCATCGCGGGCTGCGCGGGACTGCTGCTCACCGCGTTCGCCGGGGTGCGCGCCCGGGTCTACGCCGACCGCGCCACCGCCGTGGCCCTCGGCCTGGGAGCGCTGCCCCTCGTCCTCATCGCGGGCTCCGGCATCATCGGCCCGGACGCCGGACAGGGCCCGGGCAGGCTGCAGTTCCTGCTCGGCTGCGTCGCCGTCCTGCTCGCCTCCGTCATCCTGGTCGCGCTCACCCCCAGCGGTGACGCGCCGTTCGTCGCCGCGACGTTCCTGGCCACCGTCGGCACCCTCGCCACCTTCGCCGCGATCCTCACCGGGGCGTCGGCCACCGGGACCGCCGCCGTCTGCGCCCCCGTGACCCTCGGCCTGGTGGCCTTCCTGCCCGGCCTCTCCGCCCGGTTCGCCCGGCTCCCCATCGGTTACGCCGCCCCGCGCACCGCGACCTCCGGATACGACGACACCCTCGCCGGACCGGAC
>DATCWZ010000510.1:0-9210 GCA_036566065.1 Streptomyces sp.
GAGTACGCGCGCACCATGTGGCGCACCGTCAACAAGCCCAATCTGACGCAGAATGTGGCGCCGACGCGGGGGCGTGCCACTCTGGTGCTGCGCAAGGGACCGGACCACAAGGTCCAGCGTCTGTCGCTGCGCAAACTCTGACTCTGGAAGGGTCCGCACCTGTGCTGCATCTGCGCCTCATCGTCCCCGCCGAGCGCACGGACGAGGTGGTGGAGTTGCTGGAGCGCACCGTCGGCACGGCCCATCTCGCGGTGCTGGCAGGTGCCGCCCGCGACCCGGTGGGTGATGTGGTGCTGTGCGATGTGGCGCGTGAGTCCGGGGACGAACTGATCGGCGCGCTGCGGAAGCTGGGCATCGACAGGTCCGGCTCGATCACCGTCGAGAACCTGGACCTGACGCTCTCCGCGTACGCCGACGAGGCGGAGCGCAGGGCACCGGGCGACAGCGCGGACGCGGTGCTGTGGGAAGAACTGAGCGAGGTGACGCACGAGGAGTCCGCGTTCAGCGTCACCTATGTGGCGTTCCTGGCCATCGCGACGATGCTCGCAGCCTGCGGTGTGATGCTCGACAACGCGATCCTGATCGTGGGCGCGATGGCGGTCGGCCCGGAGTTCGGCCCGCTGGCCGGGATCTCCACGGCGCTGGTGCAGCGCGAGCCGCGTCTGGTGGCGCGTTCGCTGTGGGCGCTGGTCGGCGGGTTCGTGGTGGCGATGGCGCTGACGGCCGGGTTCGCGTGGATGATGGACGGCTTCGGTCTCTTCACCAGCGGCATGGTCACGGCCGAGCGGCCCAATACCGGGTTCATCTGGCATCCGGACTGGGTGTCGTTCGTGGTGGCCCTACTCGCGGGTGCCGCGGGCACGCTGTCGCTGACCTCGGCGAAGTCCGGGGCGCTGATCGGGGTGGCGATCTCGGTGACCACCGTGCCGGCCGCCGCCAACGCGGCGGTCGCCTTCAGCTACCTGGACCTCACGCAGACCTGGGGCTCGACCCAGCAGCTCCTGGCCAACCTGAGCGGCATCGTGATCGCGGGGACGCTGACCCTGCTGCTCCAGAAGGTGTTGTGGGCCGCGCAGCGCCGGGCCGACCCCGCCGTGAAGGCGTAGCGGGAAACAGTGGGGACGCGCGCCGTGGCGCACGCCCCCGGTTCGGTGTTCAGCCCAGCGTGGACTTCACCATGTCGGCCAGTTGTCCCGCCACCGCGCGCGCCTGTTCGATGTCGGCGGCCTCGACCATGACACGTACCAGCGGCTCAGTGCCGGACTTGCGCAGCAGTACGCGTCCGGTGGAGCCCAGTTCGCGCTCGGCCTCGGTGACCGCGGCGGCCAGCTCGGTGCAGGTGTCCACCCGGGACTTGTCGACATCGGGAACGTTGATGAGCACCTGCGGGAGGCGCTGCATGACCCCGGCCAGATCAGCGAGTGTACGGCCGGTGGCGGCGACCCGGGCCGCGAGCATAAGCCCGGTCAGGGTGCCGTCGCCGGTCGTGGCGTGGTCCAGGACGATGACATGGCCCGACTGCTCGCCGCCCAGGGCGAAGCCCTCGGCCTTCATCGCCTCCAGGACGTACCGGTCGCCGACGCCCGTCTGGACGAGCTGGATGCCCTCGCGCTCCATCGCCGTCTTGAAGCCCAGGTTCGACATGACCGTGCCGACGACGGTGTCCTTGCGGAGCTGTCCGGCCTCCCGCATGGCGAGGGCCAGCACGGCCAGGATCTGGTCGCCGTCGATCGCCTCGCCCGACGCGTCCACGGCCAGGCACCGGTCGGCGTCGCCGTCGTGCGCGATGCCGAGGTCGGCGCCGTGCTCGACGACGGCGGCCCGCAGCAGTTCCAGGTGCGTGGAGCCGCAGCCGTCGTTGATGTTCAGGCCGTCCGGCTCGGCGCCGATGGTGACGACCTCGGCCCCGGCGCGGGCGAACGCCTCGGGCGAGACGCGGGCCGCGGCGCCGTGCGCCTCGTCGAGGACGACCTTCAGCCCGTCGAGCCGGTTCGGCAGGACGGCGATGAGATGGGCGACGTACCGGTCGAAGCCCTCCGCGTAGTCACTGACACGGCCCACACCCGCGCCGGTCGGCCGGGCCCAGGGCTCGCCGGTGCTGTGCTGCCGGTAGACGTCCTCGATCCGGTCCTCCAGCTCGTCGGCCAGCTTGTGGCCGCCGCGCGCGAAGAACTTGACACCGTTGTCCGGCATCGCGTTGTGGCTGGCGGAGAGCATCACACCGATGTCGGCACCGAGCGACCCGGTGAGATACGCGATCGCGGGGGTCGGCAGCACGCCGACACGCAGCACGTCGACCCCCGCGCTGGCGAGGCCCGCCACGACGGCGGCTTCCAGGAACTCTCCGGACGCGCGCGGGTCCCTGCCCACCACGGCTGTCGCCCGGTGCCCCTCGAAGGTGCCGGCCTCGGCCAGCACGTGCGCCGCCGCGACCGAGAGTCCGAGCGCGAGCTCGGCCGTCAGGTCCGCGTTCGCGACACCGCGCACGCCGTCCGTGCCGAAGAGTCGTCCCACTGGTGTCCTCCGAGGTGCTCCGAAACCATAAAACCAAAGCAGGTAAGCCGATGCAGGCCGGCGAACACGCCACAGCACTGCGGGCAGCCACTGAACAACGAGGCCCGGCACGGCCTGGCCAACCCTATAAGCGTCTTAAGCCGTTATACGCCCACGCGAGGCGATAGACGAACGCCCCAGCGGCACGGTGTGTGCCGCCGGGGCGAACGCGTAACGCGTATGAGCAGGCGCGATTTAGCGCTTGCTGTACTGCGGCGCCTTACGGGCCTTCTTCAGACCGGCCTTCTTGCGCTCGACCGCACGGTCGTCGCGGGAAAGGAATCCGGCCTTCTTCAGCGCGGCGCGGTTGTTGTCCACGTCCGCCTCGTTCAGCGCGCGGGCCACGCCGAGGCGCAGGGCACCGGCCTGACCGGAGACGCCGCCGCCCGAGATGCGGGCGATGACGTCGTAGCGGTTGTCGAGCTCGAGCACCTTGAAGGGCTCGTTGACTTCCTGCTGGTGCACCTTGTTGGGGAAGTAGTCCTCAAGGGTGCGACCGTTGATCTTCCACTTGCCGGAGCCCGGGATGATCCGGACGCGGGCGATGGCGTTCTTGCGACGGCCAAGGCCGGCCGCGGGCTGCGGGTCGCCGAAGCGGCCCGCGAGCGACTCGGACGTGTACTCGCCCTCGACGGGCACCTCCGACTCGAAGGTGGTCACCTCGGCGAAGGTCTCCTCGCCCTCGGCGCCCGACACTCCGTCGGTGGTCGTCTCAACAGTGGTCTCGGCCACGATTCTCCTCAGATCTTTCTTTACGTCTTGGGGGAGGCCGGAACTACTGCGCGACCTGGGTGATCTCGTACGGGACCGGCTGCTGCGCGGCGTGCGGGTGCTGGGCGCCCGCGTAGACCTTCAGCTTCGAGAGCATCTGGCGGCCCAGGGCGTTCTTCGGGATCATGCCCTTGATGGCCTTCTCGACGGCCTTCTCGGGGCTCTTGGCCAGCAGCTCGTCGTAGCGGACGGAGCGGAGACCGCCCGGGTAGCCCGAGTGGCGGTACGCCATCTTCTGGGTCTTCTTGTTGCCGGAAAGGTGGACCTTCTCGGCGTTGATGATGATGACGAAGTCGCCCATGTCCATGTGGGGGGCGTAGATCGCCTTGTGCTTGCCTCGGAGGAGGTTCGCGGCCGTGGTGGCCAGACGGCCCAGGACGACGTCCTGAGCGTCAATGACGTGCCACTGGCGCGTCACATCTCCGGGCTTGGGGCTGTACGTACGCACTTCGTAGCCTTCGCTTCTTCAGTGGATGGGGTCCAGACACATGGCACCTCTGAAGCGATCATGCAGCTGGGGCTCACAATGCCGGGGACGCTGCCCGTATGCGAGCCACTGGTAACTGCTCCAGAGAACTTACGTAAGGCTCGTCGCGTGAGAACGACGAAGCCCATACGTGTGACGATCCTCGACACTACCCGCCCCGCCCCGGACGGGTCAAAACGCCCCCGGCTAACGCGCCCGTTCGACCCTGCGCTCGTCCCACACCGGCTCGGCGGACTCCCGCACCACCCCGTCCGACCCGAACACCAGATACCGGTCGAAGGACCTGGCGAACCAGCGGTCGTGCGTGACGGCCAGCACCGTCCCCTCGTACGCTTCGAGACCGACCTGCAGCGCCTCGGCGGACTCCAGGTCGAGGTTGTCCGTCGGCTCGTCCAGCAGCAGCGCGGTCGTCCCCGCCAGCTCCAGCAGCAGGATCTGGAACCTGGCCTGCTGCCCGCCGGACAGCCTCTCGAACGCCTGGTCCCCTTGCCGCTCCAGCTCGTAGCGCCGCAGTACGGACATCGCGCCGCCCCGGTCCTTGGCGTGCTCGGACCAGAGGATCTCCACGAGCGTGTGACCGAGCAGCTCCGGGTGGGCGTGCGTCTGCGCGAAGTGCCCCGGCACGACCCGCGCCCCGAGCTTCCACATCCCCGTGTGCGCCACGTCCTGCCCGGCCAGCAGCCGCAGGAAGTGCGACTTCCCCGACCCGTTGGAGCCGAGGACCGCGACCCGTTCCCCGTAATAGATCTCCAGACCGAACGGCTTCATGAGGCCGGTCAGCTCCAGGTCCTCACAGGTCACCGCCCGCACCCCGGTCCTGCCGCCGCGCAGCCGCATCCTGATGTCCTGCTCGCGCGGCGGCTCGGGCGGCGCGCCCGCCTCCTCGAACCGCTTGAAACGGGTCTGCATCGCGTGGTATCGGTTCGCCATGTCGGGGCTGTTCGCCGCCTGCTGACGCAGCCGCAGGACGAGCGCCTTCAGCCGGGCGTGCTCCTCCTCCCAGCGGCGCAAGAGTTCCTCGAAGCGCGCGAACCGCTCCCTGCGCGCCGCGTGGTACGTATCGAATCCGCCGCCGTGCACCCATACGTCCGACCCCGCGGGCCCCGGCTCCACGCTGACGATCTTCTCGGCGGCCCGCGACAGCAGCTCCCGGTCGTGCGAGACGAAGAGCACCGTCTTGCGGGTCTCCCTCAGCCTCTCCTCCAGCCATCGCTTCCCGGGCACGTCCAGATAGTTGTCCGGCTCGTCGAGCAGCAGCACCTCGTCGGGCCCCCGCAGCAGCGCCTCCAGGACCAGCCGCTTCTGCTCGCCGCCGCTGAGCGTGCGCACCTCGCGCCACTGGGCCTTCTCGTACGGGACACCGAGCGCGGCCGTGGTGCACATGTCCCACAGGGTCTCCGCCTCGTAGCCGCGCACCTCCGCCCAGTCGCTGAGCGCCTGCGCGTACGTCATCTGCGCGGCCTCGTCGTCCACTGTGAGGATCAGCTCCTCCGCGGCGTCCACGGCCTTCGCCGCTTCCCTGATCCGGGGCTGGGCCACCGATACCAGCAGGTCCCGCACCGTCCGGCCGTCCCGTACGGAACCCACGAACTGGCCCATCACGCCGAGCCCGCCGCTCACCGACACCGAGCCGCCGTGCGGCTGGAGGTCCCCGGCCAGCAGCCGCAGGAGTGTCGTCTTGCCCGCGCCGTTCGCCCCGACCAGGGCGACGACGGCACCGTCCGCCACCCGGAACGAGATGTCACCGAACAGCACCCGCCCGTCCGGCAGGTAGTACTCCAGATGGCCCGCTTCAAGATGTCCCATGCACAGCATTGTCACGGCCCGCGAAGCCCTGGCCCAACCGGTTTGTGTTCGGTCTAGGATTCGCCGCATGAGCTTTGGGCAAGGGGGGCCCTCCTGGGGGCCCGGGGGCAGCAGCACTCCGGACTGGGCGGCGCTGGCCGAAGCGTCCGCCGCGCGCAGCCGGCGCAAGAAGTGGCTGCTGATCGGCGGCGGGGTACTGGCCACCGCGGCCGTCGGCGCCATCGTCGCGACGGCCGTCATCACCACCAGCGACAACACGCCCTCCGCCGTCGGCAAGACCGCCGGTGACCTGCCCGCCCCGGCCGCCCTGCCCTCGGACACCTCGGCGCCCGCACCGTCCTTCTCCTCCGTCGCGCCGCCGCCCCCGCCGGACCCGGAGACGTTCATATCCGATGCCAGGAAGGACAAGGCCCCGGTCACCGTGGACGCCTTCTTCCCCGGCAGGACGCTCACCATGGGCGACCGTATCCACACCAAGGGCGCGACGGGCACCACCACCAACTGCGCCACCACCACCCAGGGCGCGCTCGGCTCCGTACTCGTGGCGAACGACTGCACCCAGGTGATCCGCGCCACGTACCGCAAGGGCGGCGTCGCGGTCACCGTCGGACTCGCGGTCTTCGGCACCGAGGCGGAGGCGAAGAAGGCCGTCCAGCAGGCATCCGGCGGCATCGCCTCGCTCAGCGGCGGGGGCGTCCCCACCTTCTGCCGCGGCGGGGTGATCTGCCGCCGCACCGGCAACTCCTACGGACGCTACGCCTACTTCACCGTCTCCGGCTTCGTGAGCGGCAAGAACGTCACCACGGCGGACAAAGACGTGTACGCGGTCGGCGATGACCTGACCGAGTTCACCTTCCGCCAGATCCGGCACCGCGGCGAAGTCCAGGCGTCCGCCGCCGCCGCGGCCCCCGCCGCCTGACCCCCGTCGTCTGCCCCCGCGGCCGCCCGGATGCCCTGATTCCCGATTGCCGGCCCGGCAGGGCATCCTTGCGGGTATGCGCGACACGATGGCCGCCGGCCCCGACGGCAACCCTCAGGCATCACCCGCCCCCGACGCACCGCCCCCGCTGTACTGGTGGCTGCTGCGCGCCCTGGGCTTCCTCTTCTTCGCCGTATCGGCGGTCTACGGCTGGTGGAGCCCGGACACCGGCTGGTTCCGCCCGGCCTCATCGACCGCCGCCGCGGTGTTCCTGGCGGCGCATATGTTGCGCCACAGGCCGGGCGCCGGTCGTGGCCGCTAACAGCAGCCGGCCCCCGGCAGCGTGCGCACGTTCCGGGCCTCCAGAGCCCGCGCGGCCAGCAGCTCATCGGCCGGGTAGGCGACCTCCTCCAGCGTGAGCCCGTGCGGCCGCACCACGTGTACGGAGGAGTTCCGCACCCCCGCCGCCAGCACCTTCGCCGGCCAGGACGGGGGGCGGTGCCCGTCGCCCACGAACAGCATCGCGCCCACCAGGGCCCGCACCATGTTGTAGCAGAACGCGTCGGCCCGTACGGTCGCCGTGAGGATCCCCGTCGTCTCGTCCCGTACCCACGCGAACCGCTGCAGCGTACGGATGGTCGTGGCACCCTCGCGCTTCTTGCAGTACGCGGCGAAGTCGTGCTCCCCCACCATCGCTGCCGCCGCCTCGTTCATCGCGTCCACGTCCAGCGGGCGGTCGTGCCACAGCACATGGCCGCGCCTCAGCGGATCGACACCGCCCGGCACATCCGTGACCCGGTAGGCGTACCGCCGCCACAGCGCCGAGAACCGCGCGTTGAACCCCGACGGGGCCTCGGCCACCCGCCAGATCCGTACGTCCAGCGGCAGCCGCCCCGCCAGCCGGCGCAGCAGCTTGTCGCCGTGCTCGGCCCACACCTCCTGCGGCAGATCGACATGCGCGACCTGCCCCCTGGCGTGCACCCCGGCGTCGGTGCGCCCCGCGACCGTCAGGCCGTACGTCTCCGAGGACCGCGTCACGGTCCGCAGCGCGCCCTCGATCTCGCCCTGCACGGTGCGCAGGTCGGTCTGCCGGGCCCAGCCGGAGAAGTCCTTCCCGTCGTACGAGATGTCCAGCCGCAGCCGTACGAATCCGGGCTCCGCTTCCTCACTCACCTGGTCATCCTCTCAAGACGGAACGGGCCCGCACCGCCCCGAAGGGTGATGCGGGCCCGTCCCGGGAACTCAGAACGCTCAGGCGTCCTTGGACTCGCCCTCGGCCTCGGCGGCCGGCTTGGCGTCCTCGACAGCCTCCGCGGCCGGCTCGGCGTCCTCGACGGTCTCGGCCGGAGCCTCGGCCTTCTTGAGGGCGTCCTCCTTGACCGCGCGCTTCGTCGCGGCCTCGGCCTCACCGGTGGCGGCCTGCGCCACGGTCAGGGCCTCGACGAGCTCGATGACCGCCATCGGGGCGTTGTCGCCACGACGGTTGCCGATCTTGGTGATGCGGGTGTAACCACCGGGGCGGTTCTCGTACCGCGGGGCGATCTCGGTGAAGAGCGTGTGCACGATGCTCTTGTCCGTGATCGACTCCAGCACCAGGCGACGGTTGTGGATGTCGCCCTTCTTCGCCTTGGTGATGAAACGCTCGGCGACCGGACGCAGGCGGCGGGCCTTCGCCTCGGTCGTGGTGATGCGGCCGTGCTCGAACAGCGACTTCGCGAGGTTGATGAGAAGAAGCTTCTCGTGCGCGGCGCTGCCGCCCAGACGGGCACCCTTCGCGGGCTTCGGCATGGTGTTTCTCCTCGTGTGCTGCACCGGCCGTATCAGGTACCGGTGTCAGTTCCCGTGAGGCGGGCGCCCCACGGAAGTTTCCGGCCCGCCCGGCGGCGGACCCGGAGCCTGTCGGCTCAGTACTGCTCGGTCTCCACGAAACCCGCGTCCGCGTCGTCGTCCGCGCCGAACGCGTCCGCGGCGGCCGTGGGGTCGAATCCGGGCGGGCTGTCCTTGAGCGCGAGGCCCATACCGGCCAGCTTCGCCTTGACCTCGTCGATCGACTTCGCACCGAAGTTGCGGATGTCCAGCAGGTCCGCCTCGGAGCGCGCCACGAGCTCACCCACGGAGTGGATGCCCTCGCGCTTCAGGCAGTTGTACGAACGGACCGTGAGCTCGAGCTCCTCGATCGGCAGCGCCAGATCGGCCGCGAGCGCGGCGTCCGTCGGCGACGGGCCCATGTCGATGCCCTCGGCGTCGATGTTGAGCTCGCGCGCCAGGCCGAACAGCTCGACCAGGGTCTTGCCGGCCGACGCCATGGCGTCACGCGGACGCATGGCCTGCTTGGTCTCGACGTCGACGATCAGCTTGTCGAAGTCGGTGCGCTGCTCGACACGGGTCGCCTCGACCTTGTACGTGACCTTGAGCACCGGCGAGTAGATCGAGTCGACCGGAATCCGGCCGATCTCCTGGCCCGGCTGCTTGTTCTGCACGGAGGAGACATAGCCGCGGCCGCGCTCGACCGTCAGCTCCATCTCCAGCTTGCCCTTGCCGTTGAGCGTCGCCATGACGAGGTCCGGGTTGTGGACCTCGACACCGGCCGGCGGGGCGATGTCGGCAGCGGTGACCAGGCCGGGACCCTGCTTGCGCAGGTACATCACGACCGGCTCGTCGTGCTCGGAGGAGA
>DATCWZ010000670.1:0-2786 GCA_036566065.1 Streptomyces sp.
TTCCTGCTGGCACCCGGCTGGCTGGTGCCGCTGCTGGCCCTGATCGCCGCCATGGAGGCCGTCGTCACCCTGCGGGCCGGTGAACTCCTGGACGCCGCAGCGGGCTTGGTCACCAACCCGGTGCTTCTCACCGGGGCCGCCACCCTGCTCTGGCTGAGCACCGCCCTGCACGAACTGGCGCACGGGGTGGTGGCCCGGCACTACGGGGGCCGAGTCGCCGAGATCGGGCTGCGCTGGCGGCTGCCCGTCGTCATCATGTACTGCACGGTCGACAACTACCTCTATCTGGGCAACCGGCGGCGCAGAATCGCCACCGCCGCGGCCGGCGCGGTGATGAACCTGGTCTTCCTGCTGCCGTTCTGCGCCCTGTGGCTGTTCGCCCCGCTCGACGACGCCACCCATGACGCGCTCGCGGCGCTGCTGCTCCTCGGCAGCGTGCAGGCGTTCACGATGCTGGTGCCGTTCCCGCCGCTGGACGGCTACAAGATCGTCAGCCAGGCGCTCGGGACCACCGGGCTCGCCGCTTCGACCGGCGAGTACCTGCGGCTCGTCGCCCGGCGCGACCCGGCGGCGGCCCGCTATCCGCGCCGCGCCCGCCTCGTCTACACCGCGTACGGGCTCGGGTCACTGCTCGTCCTGTGCGTACTCGTCGCCGCGGTCGCGGCCGGCGCCCACCACCTGCTGACGGCCTGACGCCGTGCTGCCCCTGATCAAGGAGAGTTCATGCCATCCACCCCCGGCCCCGCCCTCGTCATCGACGACGTGCACAAGCGGTACGGGTCCACCCGGGCCGTGGACGGGGTGTCCTTCACGGTCGCCCGCGGAGAGTTCTTCGGCCTGCTCGGCCCCAACGGCGCGGGCAAGACGACCCTCATCGAGATCCTGGAGGGCCAGCGCAAGGCGGACTCCGGCACGGTGAAGGTCCTGGACACCAGCCCCTGGCCGCGCGATGTCGCCCTGCTGCCCCGGCTCGGGGTGCAGACCCAGGCGTCTGCGTTCTTCGTACGGCTGACGGCGCGCGAGCATCTGCGTACCGTGGCGGCGCTCTACCGTACGGACGACGCGGCGGCCGAACGCGCCCTGGCGTCCGTCGGCCTCACCGACCAGGGCGATGTACGGGTGGACGATCTGTCGGGCGGGCGCAGGCAGCGGCTCGCCATCGCGTCGGCCCTGGTCCACGACCCCGAGCTGATCTTCCTCGACGAGCCGACCGCCGCCCTGGACCCGCAGGCCCGCCGCGCGCTGTGGCAGGTGCTGCGCGATCTCAAGAGCGAGGGCCGCACGATCGTCTACACCACGCACCACCTCGACGAGGCCGAGGCGCTCTGCGACCGCGTCGCCATCATGGTCGACGGCAAGGTCGCCGCGCTGGACAGCCCCGGCAAGCTCATCGCCGCCGCGAGCCCGACCACCCGGCTGCTCGTCCCCGCGGGCCGGCTGACGCTCGCCGCCGCGCAGGCCATCCCCGGCGTCGACAGGGCGACGGAGGAGGCCGACGCGATCGTGCTGGAGACGCTGGAGTCGGGCAGGGTGCTGGCCGCCGTCGACGAGATCACCGGCCTCCAGGGCGTCCGGACCCGCACCGCGAGCCTCGAGGACGTCTACCTGGCGCTCACGGGCGCCGCGAAGCCCTGAAGCCGTGGAAGTCCCCGACCGTCCGCCGATTGACCGATCCACCGATACGGAGACACCGATGAGCGCATACGCCGCGCTGAGCCGGGCCGGATACCGCGCCTACACCCGCGACAAAACCACGCTCTTCTTCACCTTCGCCTTCCCGCTGATCTTCCTGGTGGTCTTCGGGCTGATCTTCCACGGCCAGACGGTCGAGGAGAGCGGCAAGCCCTACATCAACTACATCGCCCCCGGAGTGCTGTCCTGGGGTGTCGCCAACGCGGCCGTCTTCGGCGTCGGCTTCGTCCTGATGCAGTGGCGCCGCGACGACATCCTGCGGCTGATCCGGATGACGCCCACCCCGGTGACCTCGGTGCTCGCCTCCCGCTATGTGCTGGCGCTGGGCATCGGCGTCGTCCAGGCCGTGATGTTCGTCGCCGTCGCCATGCTGCCGTCCTTCGGCTTCGAGGTGGACGGCCGCTGGCCGCTCGCCCTGCCGGTCCTGGTGCTCGGCATCACGGCGTTCCTCGTGATCGGCGTCCTCGTCGGCTCGTACGCGAAGACACCCGAGGCGGTCGCCGCGGTCGCCAACTTCCTGATGATCCCGATGGCGTTCCTGTCCGGCTCGTTCTTCCCGCTCGACGCCATGCCCGGCTGGATGCAGGACTTCTCCGTCATCCTGCCGCTGCGCTATCTCAACGACGGCATCACCCACGCCCTGACCGGATCCGGCTCCCTCGGCGACATCGCGGTCGAGTGCGCGGTGCTCGCCGGATTCACCGTCGTCATCGGCGCGATCGCGCTCAGGACCTTCCGCTGGAGCGACAAGTCATGACCACCACAGCCACACCACCGCCTGCCGCACCGGCCGAAGTCGTACGGGACCCGGACGGCCCGCTCGAACGGGGCCGCGCCCTCCTGCGGACGGAACTCGCCCACCGCTACGCCCGGTCGCCGGTGCGCGACGACCCGGGACTGCCCGCCCCGCTCGTCGTCCCGCTGGGCGCGGCCGACACCCTCGGTTTCGGCCTCCCCGATCCGTACGCCGCAGAGCGCCCCGGCGCCACTGTGCACCTCACCGCGCGGGCGGTGCTGATCGGCCCCTGGGGCGGCGGCGCCGATACGGGCACAGCGTGCGGCCAGTGCCTCGCCATGCGCTGGCAGCGGCTGCG
>DATCWZ010000222.1:0-2563 GCA_036566065.1 Streptomyces sp.
CGCAGCCGTCCAGCCAGCGGCTGTCGCCGCCCTCGACGGGGGCGTTCGCCAGGGCGGCCGCGACGAGCTGGCTGCCCTCGTCCTGCACGCCGGCCCTGCCTTCCTGTACGGCGGTCAGGGCGCCGGGCTCGCCACCCTCGGCCATCCGTACGGCATAGGGCGACCAGCGGCCGGGCAGGCCCCTGTCGTCGCCGAGCGCCTTGAGCAGCTCGTCGGTGGTGGAACGGCCGGGGCGGGCCACCAGGGTCACCTCGGGGCGTTCGTTGTCCGCTTCGAGGAGGTCCTCGATCCCGGCGCGGCCGCCGCCCAGGGAGTCCCAGAGGGCGGAGACGATCCAGCGGGGGTGGGAGTGGGCCACCGCGAGGTGGTCCTCCGGGTCCTCCTCGTACGGCGGGGCGACGCGCTCCACCCAGCCGTCGAAGTCGTGCGCGGTGACCTTGCGCAGCACGGCGTTGACGAACTTGGCGCGTCCCTCGCCCAGCACCACCCGGGCCAGCTCGACGCTGGCCGAGACGGCCGCGTGGGTGGGGATACGGGTGCCGAGGAGCTGGTGCACGCCCATGTTGAGCACATCGAGCACCGGCGGGTCGACCTCGCGCAGCGGCCGGTCGACGCAGGCCGCCACGATCGCGTCGTACGTCCCCTGGCGGCGCAGCGTCCCGTACACGAGTTCGGTCGCCAGTGCCGCGTCCCTGGCCTCGAAGCCGTCCTTGGCGCGGGCCTTCTTCAGCAGCGCGGGCAGGACGAGGTTGGCGTAGGCGTCGCGCTCGTCGACCGCCCTGAGCACCTCGAAGGCGAGGAAGCGGACCGGGTCCTTCCGGGGGCGGCGGTGGGGCTTGGCCGGACGGCGGCGCTGCTGGTCGTTCACGGTGAAAGGTGCTCCGCTGGGGGTGAGGGGGCGAACCGTCCCAGGGTACGTCTCAGGAGCCGAGGAGCTCGCCGGGGACGATGCGCACGCCGCGGGCCCAGTCGGCGGCCCGCATCGGCTTCCTGCCCTGCGGCTGGACCCAGAGCAGCTCCACGGCGTGCGATCCGGTGCCCGCGTACACATGGTTCTTGCCCGCGGACAGTTCGGCGGGGGCCAGGTCGGTACGGTCGAGGACGGGCGCGGCCTGGATCAGCTTGAGGCGCTCGCCCCGGAAGAGCGTCCAGGCGCCCGGGGCGGGGGTGCAGCCGCGCACCACGCGGTCGACCCGCAGCGCGGGCTCGTCCCAGCGCACCCGGGCGTCCTCGGCGCCGAGCTTGGGCGCGAGGGTGACTCCGGTCGCGGGCTGCGGGACGGCGCGCAGGGTGCCGTCCTCGATGCCGTCCATCGTCGCGGTGAGGAGTCCGGCACCGGCGAAGGCCAGCCGGGTGAGCAGATCGCCGCTGGTGTCGGTGGGCCGTACCTCCTCGGTCAGCACGCCGTACACCGGGCCCGAGTCCAGCCCCTCCTCGATGAGGAAGGTCGAGGCGCCCGTCAGTTCGTCGCCCGCCATCACGGCGTGCTGCACGGGCGCCGCCCCGCGCCAGGCCGGCAGCAGCGAGAAGTGCAGGTTGACCCAGCCGCGTACGGGCACGTCGAGCGCCGCCTTGGGCAGCAGCGCCCCGTAGGCGACGACGGGGCAGCAGTCCGGGGCGATCTCCCGCAGTCTGGCCAGGAAGTCCTCGTCGCGCGGCCGGGCGGGCTTGAGGACCTCGATCCCGGCCTCCTCGGCGCGCTCCGCCACGGGGCTGGCGACGAGATGGCGGCCCCGCCCTGCGGGGGCGTCGGGGCGGGTGACGACGGCGGCCACCTCATGGCGGCCGGAGGCGATCAGGGCGTCCAAGGCGGGGACGGCTACCTCGGGGGTGCCTGCGAAGACGAGCTTCATCTGATGGCCTCTCAAACCGGTACGGGGACTGAGCAGCGCACCGGTCCGTGGCACCGCCGCCCGGAACGGGCGGTTTCTCGTCCGGCTCGCCGGAAGCCGTACGACGGCCGGGTCCTGACCGCTGCCCAGAAGCAGGGATAAAGCGTACTACGCACGCGATCCGCGCCGCCCCGGGGAGCGCACGCACGGTCGTACGCCCCGCGCATACATGCATACGCCCCTCGGAGCGTGACCAGATGGCCGGGTGACGCGTTGGTCAAAGGAGATTGACCGAAGTGGGCCGTCGGGATGGGCGGCCCGATCCCTTTCACGCCGGTTCGAGAGGCTTCTTCATGGCCGACCACGCAACCCACGACGCCCAGGCGCGTGCCAGTCTGCATCTGTTGGTGCGGGACATCGAGCGGGTCCGGCGGCAGGTGGACGCGCTGCGCACCCTCACCGCACAGCTCGGCAATGTCTACCGTCCGCGCCGCTCCGGCCCGTCCACGGGCTTCGTCGTCTACGGCAGGGCCCCGGCGCCCACCGTCCGGCTGGCCCAGGAACTGCGGGACAGCGTCGAGACACTGGTCACGGCGGCGGTGGACTTCGACCGTTCGCTCGGCTTCTCGTGGGACGCGGTGGGCTCGGCGCTCGGGGTCACCAAGCAGGCGGTCCACCGGCGGTACGGCGGGCGCCGCAGCGCGGCGCAGTCGGCGCGCCCAGAGGCCACG
>DATCWZ010000738.1:0-6144 GCA_036566065.1 Streptomyces sp.
GCGCCCCGAACCGGAGCCCGCCCACGCGTCGGCCGGCCGCACGGACAAGACATCCGCGTCCGAATCGACCGGTACCGTCCCGCAGTTCGGCGAGAGCGGCCTCCCGAAGCGCCGCCGCGGCCGCACGCTCGCCGCCGCCGAAGCGCGTACCGGACACACCCACCCGGACCGAGCCGAACCCCCCCGGCCCCGTACCACCGACCCGAAGGTGCAGGCGGCCCGCTTCAGCACCTTCAGCCAGGCGGTACGAGCCAACTCCCCGCACCCGGAAGGCAACACCCGATGACCGCGATCACCGACGAGAAGCTCAACTGGCTGCTGGAGGGCCTGCTCGACCGCACACCGGGCGCGCGACACGCCCTGGTCCTGTCCCGGGACGGCCTCAAGCTGTGCCGTACCCCCGAGCTCTCCGTCGACCAGGCCGACCAATTGGCCGCGATCGCCGCCGGAATCCAGAGCCTGTCGCACGGCGCGTCCGTCGAGTTCGGTGACGGCACCGGCGGTGTGCGGTCCGCGATGGCCGAGTTCTACGGCGGTGTGCTGTTCATCGTCGAGGCGGGCGCGGGCGCCCACCTCGCGGTCGTGGCCACCGAGGACTCCGACGTCGGCCTCGTCGGGCACAACATGAGCGAGCTCGTCGAGCAGCTCGGCGAATACCTCGTCGCACCGCCACGCACACCTGCCAACGCGGCGGACGGTGGCGCATCCGCCGCCGCGGAAACCGCGGACGTATGACGCCGGCGCCGCGCCACCGTCCCGGACGCGACGACGACCCCGACCGGCTGTACACCCTCACCGGTGGACGCAGCCGGTCCGATTCCGCTGCCTTCGACCTGGTGACGCTGGTGGTCGCCGAGTGCGACCCGAGCCCGGGAATGCAGTCGGAGCACGTCGCGATCCTGCGGATGTGCGCACGCCCCACCGCCGTCGTCGAGATCGCCGCGACCCTGGATTTACCGATCGGCATCGTGCGCATCATGCTGTGCGATCTGCTCGACACCGGCCGGATCAGTGCCCGTCATCCCCGTACCGCCCGTGTCGCGGACCGGCTCCCCGACCCCGACATCCTGGAACAGGTGCTCGTTGGACTCCGCAACCTCTGACCGTGCCGCCCTGAAGGCGACGGCCGACAACGGACTGAAGATCGTCATCGTCGGCGGCTTCGGGGTCGGCAAGACCACCATGGTCCGTTCCGTGAGCGAGATCCGTCCGCTCAACACGGAAGAGACCATGACCCGCGCGGGCGAGGCCGTCGACGACCTCCACGATCTCCGTACGAAGACATCCACCACGGTCGCCTTCGACTTCGGCCGGATCACGCTCGACGAACGCTCCGTGCTCTACCTCTTCGGCGCACCCGGGCAGGAACGGTTCTGGTTCCTGTGGGACCGGCTGTTCTCCGGGACCCTGGGCGCCGTCGTGCTCGTCGACACCCGGCGGCTCGCCGATTCCTGGTACGCGATCGACCGGCTGGAGCACCACGGCACGCCGTTCATCGTCGCCTGCAACGACTTCGGCGGGCCGCTGCACACCGAGCAGCAGATACGCGAGGCGCTCGACCTGTCCCCCGACGTTCCGCTCGTCGAGTGCGACGCCCGGGACCGGTCGTCCAGCAAATACGTGCTGATCACGCTCGTGGAGCACCTCCACGCACTCTCCGCCGCCCGCACCGGGACCACCGGAGCGGCCCTGGCCGGGGCGGCGGCCGCCGGGACCCCGGAGGCGACGTCGTGAACACCTGCCCCGTACCCGACGGTTCCGTACCCGAGGGTTCCGTACCCCTGTCCGGACCCAGGTTCCAGACCGACCCCGTCCAGCTCTACCGGGACATGCGGCGCGATCACGGCGCCGTGGCCCCCGTCGTGCTCGACGGCGACGTGCCTGCCTGGCTGGTCCTCGGCTACCGCGAACTGCACCAGGTCACCAGCGACCCCGTGCTGTTCAGCCGGGACTCCGAGCTGTGGAACCAGTGGGACAGCATCCCCGACGACTGGCCGCTGCTGCCGATGATCGGCCGCAAGCAGCCCTCGATCCTCTATACGGTCGGCGAGCGGCACGCCGTCCGCGCCGCGATGATCAGTGACGCGCTGGAGGGCGTCGACCCGTTCGCCCTCAAGCGGTACGCGGAGGAGTTCGCCGACCGTCTCATCGACGGCTTCTGCTCCACCGGCAGGACCGACATCATCGCCGAGTACGCGATGCTGCTCCCCGCCCTCGTACTGGCGAAGATCTACGGCTTCTCCAACGAGACGGGCGCGGCGCTCGTCGGCTCCCTCAACGACATGATCGACGGCCGGGAGCGGGCCCTGGCGGGCCAGCAGCACCTCGCGTCATCCATGGCCCAGCTCCTGGTGGACAAGCACGCCGCGCCGGACGACGACGTCGCCACGCGGATGCTCGCCGACACCGGCGGCTTCACGGACGAGGAGATCGCCCAGGACCTGATGGTCATGATGGCCGCGGGTCACCAGCCGACCGCCGACTGGATGGGCAACTCGCTGCGGCTGATGCTGACCGACGACCGGTTCGCCGCCTCGCTCGCCGGCGGCCGGCACAGCGTCGCCGAGGCCATGAACGAGGTGCTCTGGGAGGACACCCCCACCCAGAACGTCGCCGGCCGCTGGGCCTCCCGCGACACGCACCTCGGCGGGCGCCACATCCGCGCCGGTGACCTGCTGCTCCTGGGCATCGCCGCCGCGAACGGCGACCCCCAGATCCGTACCGACGGCTCCGCCCTCACCGGCGGCAACAGCGCCTTCCTCTCCTTCGGCCACGGCGAGCACCGCTGCCCCTTCCCCGCCCGGGAGACGGCCGAGGTCATCGCCCGTACGGGAATCGAGGTGCTCCTCGACCGGCTCCCGGACATCGACCTCGCCGTCCCCGCCGAACAGCTCACCCGGCGCCCCTCGCCCTGGCTGCGCGGCCTGACCGATCTGCCCGTGCGCTTCACTCCCACGCCCGCCCTCGGAACCCCTGGAGGCCATGAATGACCCGGATCGCCCTCGACCCCTTCGTCGCCGATCTCGACGGCGAGAGCGCCGCACTGCGGGCGGCGGGGCCACTGGCCGAGGTGGTGCTGCCCGGCGGGGTGAACTGTTACGCGGTGACGCATCACGCCGAGGCGCGCCAGTTGCTCACCGACAGCCGGGTGGTCAAGGACATCAACGTCTGGAACGCCTGGCAGCGCGGCGAGATCCCGATGGACTGGCCGCTGATCGGCCTGGCCAATCCGGGGCGTTCCATGCTGACGGTCGACGGCAAGGAGCACCGCAGGCTGCGCTCCCTGGTCGCCCAGGCACTGACCGCGCGGCGCGTGGAGCGGCTGCGGTCGAGCATCCAGGCCATGACGGACGAGGGTCTGGACCGGCTCGCCGCCTGCCCGAAGGGCGAGCCCGTCGATCTGAAGGCGGTCTTCGCCTATCCGCTGCCGATGAACGTCATCAGTGAGCTGATGGGCGTGGACGCGTCCGACCACCCCCGGCTCAAGGAGCTGTTCGAGAAGTTCTTCTCGACGCAGACGCCGCCCGCCGAGGTCCCGCAGATGATGGCGGACCTGGGCGCCCTGTTCACGAAGATCGTCGCGGGCAAGCGGGCCGAGCCGGGCGACGACCTGACCAGCGCCCTGATCGCGGCGTCCGAGGACGGCGACCACCTCACCGACGAGGAGATCGTCAACACCCTGCAACTGATCATCGCCGCCGGACACGAGACCACGATCAGCCTGATCGTCAACATGGTCGAGGCGCTCCAGACGCATCCCGAGCAGCGCAAGCAGGTGCTGAGCGGCGAGGTCCCCTGGGAGAACGTCGTCGAGGAGACCCTGCGCTGGAACACCCCGACCTCGCACGTCCTGATCCGGTTCGCCACCGAGGACATCCAGGTCGGCGACAAGGTGCTGCCCAAGGGCGAGGCGCTGATCGTCTCCTACGGCGCGCTGGGCCGGGACGAGAAGCAGTACGGGCCCACCGCCGGTGACTTCGACATCAACCGGCCCTTCAAGGCCAACCGCCACATCGCGTTCGGCCACGGCGCGCACGTCTGTCCCGGGGCCTCGCTGGCCCGGCTGGAGGTGGAGGTGGCACTGCCCGCGCTGTACGAGCGCTTCCCCGACCTGGACCTGGCGGTACCGGCCTCGGAGCTCCGTAACAAGCCGATCGTCACCCAGAACGACCTGTACGAGCTCCCGGTCAACCTGGGCTGACGCACTCACCCTCCAACCACTTTTCCATCGCACCACCCCCGAGCCGGAACGTGTGTCTCACCCGACGGACAAGGTCTTCGGCGTCCGCCGGGAACGACTACGCTCCGGCTCGTGGCCGATATCAAGATTCCCGCTGACATCAAGCCCGCCGACGGACGTTTCGGCGCCGGACCCTCCAAGGTGCGGACGGAGGCGCTCGACGCGCTGGCCGCCACCGGCACCTCCCTTCTCGGTACGTCCCACCGCCAGGCCCCGGTCAAGAACCTCGTCGGTGAGGTACGTGCCGGTGTACGCGATCTGTTCTCCCTGCCCGAGGGATACGAGGTCATCCTGGGCAACGGCGGCTCCACCGCCTTCTGGGACGTGGCGACGCACGGCCTGATCGAGTCGAAGTCCCAGCACCTGAATTTCGGCGAGTTCTCGTCGAAGTTCGCCAAGGCCGCCAAGGCCGCGCCCTGGCTGGCCGACCCGAGCATCATCGCCTCCGACCCGGGCACCCACCCGGACCCGCGGGCCGAGGCGGGCGTCGATGTCTACGCCCTCACCCACAACGAGACCTCCACCGGTGTCGCGGCCCCCATCAAGCGGGTCACCGGCGCCAGCGAGGGCGCGCTGGTCCTGGTGGACGCCACGTCCGGCGCGGGCGGCCTGCCCGTCGACATCGCCGAGACGGACGTCTACTACTTCGCACCGCAGAAGTCCTTCGCCTCCGACGGCGGCCTGTGGATCGGCGTGTTCTCCCCCGCCGCGCTGGACCGCGCCGCGCGCGTCCACGCCTCGGGCCGGCACGTCCCGGAGTTCTTCTCGCTGCCCACCGCGATCGACAACTCCCGCAAGAACCAGACGTACAACACCCCGGCGCTGGCCACGCTCTTCCTGCTCAACGAGCAGCTCAAGTGGCTGAACACCCAGGGCGGCCTGGACTTCTCCACCACCCGCACGGCCACCTCCGCACGGAATCTGTACGGCTGGGCCGAGGAGTCCAAGTACGCGACGCCGTTCGTCAGCGACCCGGCGAAGCGCTCGAACGTCATCGGCACGATCGACTTCGCGGACGAGATCGACGCCGCAGCGGTCGCCAAGACGCTGCGGGCCAACGGCATCGTCGACACGGAGCCGTACCGCAAGCTGGGCCGCAACCAGTTGCGCGTGGCGATGTTCCCGGCGATCGACCCGGCGGACATCCAGGCGCTGACGGCGTGCATCGACTACGTGATCGAGAAGCTCTAGCGGTTACGCGGTCTACACCCCGGAGCGGCCCCGCACACGCGTACGGGGCCGTTTCCGCTTCACTCGATCGGGAGTCCCAGCATGTCCGCAACGGCACGTCGGCACATCTGCGCCGATCCACCCGGATGCCAACTGCCTGCGGCAGACAGGCTCCTGGAAGACCACCCTGGATACCGTGTGGAGATCCTCAGCGGCATCATCACCGTGACCCCACTACCGGACGGCGGCCATGCCCAGGTGCTGACGGACCTGATGCTCCCCTTCCTCGCGCACTGGCCAGGCGACGACGACCCCCAGGTCCTCCAGGGACTCGGCCTGTGGCTGCCGGGCGGACCGGACGACTACGCGATCCCGGACCTCTCCCTCGTGGACGCTGACATCGACGAACACTTGATCGAGAACAACTGCTACGACCCCGCCGTGTTCCGCCTCGTACTGGAGGTCACCTCCAGCAACTACAACAACGACCTACGGAACAAGGTCGCCGCCTACGCCGAGGCCAAAGTCCCCGTCTATGTGATCGTCGACCGCAAGCACGGCAGGGTCCACGTCCTGACCGACCCGGCCGGAGGTACGTACGACGGCCACCGGGTGTACGCACCGGGCCAGACCGTCACTCTGCCCGAGTCGATCGGCGCCGAGGTGAACCTCGACGTGGCCGCCCTGGTGGAGGCGGGCCGGCCCCGCCGCTGACGGACGCCGGGGTGCCAGGG
>DATCWZ010000524.1:0-6061 GCA_036566065.1 Streptomyces sp.
CGCCAGCCGCTTCGTGCGTGCCGCCCGCTCGTCGGCGCCCATCGTCAGCGCCTCGTGCAGCGCCTCTGCCGTGGCCGACACGTCGTACGGGTTGACCACGATCGCGTCCTCGCCCAGCTCCTCGTACGCCCCCGCCTCCCGCGACAGCACCAGCGCGCAGCCGTTGTCCGAGACGACCGGGACCTCCTTGGCGACCAGGTTCATGCCGTCCCGGATCGGGTTGACCAGCGCCACGTCGGCCAGCCGGTACGCCGCCAGCGAGCGGGCGAAGTCGTCCTTGACGTGCAGGACGACCGGGGTCCAGCCCGGCGTCCCGTACGCCGTGTTGATCTCGTCCGCCAAGGTCCGTACCGCTGCCGTGTACTCCCGGTAGACCGCCAGGTCCTGCCGCGAGGGGTAGGCGAACGCGATGTGAACCACCCGCTCGCGCCATTCGGAGTGTGCCGTCAGCAGCTCCCGGTAGGCGTGCAGGCCACGCACGATGTTCTTGGACAGCTCGGTACGGTCCACCCGCACCACGGTCTTCCGCGTGCCGTCCCCGCCGATCTGCTCGCGCAGGGCCGCCATCCGCTCGTCCACATCCGCCTCGTGCGAGCGGCGGCGCAGGAAGTCCGCGTCGGCGCCAAGACCGTGCACCCCTATTTTGGTTCGGCCGGTGCCGCCGAGGATCTCCGTACAGCAGCCGGTGAACGCGTCCGCCCAGCGGCGGGTCAGGAACCCGGCCCGGTCGGCGCCCAGGATGCCGCGCAGCAGTTGCTCGCCGATGTCGTCCGGCAGCAGCCGGAAGTAGTCCAACGGCGCCCACGGGGTGTGCGAGAAGTGGCCGATGCGCAGGTCGGGGCGCAGCTCGCGGAGCATGCCGGGCACCAGCGCCAGGTGGTAGTCCTGTACGAGCACGGCCGCGCCCCGGCCCGCCTCCTCGGCGAGCGCGTCGGCGAAGGCGCGGTTGTACGTCTCGTACGAGGCCCACTGGCGCCGGAACTCCGCGTCGAAGACGGGCTCCGTCGGCGTCTGGTAGAGCATGTGGTGGACGAACCACAGCACCGAGTTCGCGATGCCGTTGTACGCGTCGGCGTGGACCTCGGGGTCGATGTCGAGCATGCGTACGCCCGGCTCGCCGACCCCCCGCCGGACCGCCTCCCGGTCCCCGTCGCCCAGGGCGGCGCACACCCACAGCTTGTCCTCGACGGCGCTCAGCCCGGACACCAGGCCGCCCCCGCCGCGTTTCGAGGCGAGCGAGCCGTCCTCGCGCAGCGTGTACGACACCGGGCCGCGGTTGGACGCGACGAGGACCTGGGCAGCGTGCTCGGAAGCCATGTACCCGAATCTAGCCCGCGCGGGAAGCCGTCAAACGTGAGAAATCACGCCGCGTTGCGGGCGGCGTACTCCGCGATCTCCCGCATCGGCGGCCTCTCCTCCGTGTCCACGGGGTAGGTGCGGGGTACGAAGCCGCCGCCCTCGCCCCGCTCGAACTGGGCGATCTCCGGCCGCACCAGATGCGCCCGGGAGAGCCGCAGTTGCGCGGTGCGGTAGATCGTGGCCGCCATCCGGCCGAGCGCCTGGCCGTCCTGGTGGCGGTGCTTGCGTACGCCGACATCGACCTGGGCCAGCGCGTCCAGGCCGACCGCGTGCAGGGAGTCGACGAGCAGGGCCAGCTCCACTCCGTAACCGACCGGGAAGGGGAGCTGCTCCAGCAGGGAGCGCCGCACCGCGTACTCGCCGCCCAGCGGCTGGACGAAACCCGCGAGCTGCGGCCAGTGCAGATTGAGCAGGGGGCGGGCCACCAGTTCGGTGACGCGGCCGCCCTGACCGGCGGTGTCGTGCAGCGGCCGGTCGTACATCGCCCGGACGAACTGCACCGACGGCTCGGTGAGCAGCGGCCCGATGATGCCGGAGACGAAGTCGGCGGAGAAGTTCTTCAGGTCGGCGTCGATGAAGCAGACGATCTCGCCGCTGGTCACCAGCAGTGAGCGCCACAGGACCTCGCCCTTGCCCGGGACGGCGGGTATCCGCGGGAGGATCGAGTCGCGGTGCACGACCCGGGCGCCCGCCCGCCGGGCGACCTCGGAGGTGGCGTCGGTCGAACCGGAATCGACGACCACCAGTTCGTCGACGAGCCGCACCTTCTCCATCAGCTCGCGCCTGATCTCCTCGACGATCGCGCCGACCGTCGCTTCCTCGTTCAGCGCGGGCAGCACCACGCTCACGCTCGCACGACGCGGATCCCTCGCCCGAGCGGCCGTGAGCCGGTCGAGCGGGCGGTCGGCGACTGACCAGGAACGCCTGGTCAGCCAACGTTCCACCTCTTCCAGCACGGTCCGTACTCCCTGCGTGTGATCCGTCTCGCCGTTCGGACGGTCATCTCAACCGTCCGGGCCTTCGGTTACAGTCTCGAACAACGCGGATGACTCTCGCATGCCGGGGTCGGTCCGCTGACAAATGCCCGGACCCATGGTCCGGTGCCACAGCGCTCATCCAGAGGGACTGAGGGAACGGCCCGTTGAAGTCCCGGCAACCCTCCTGCCGACCGCGAGGTCACGGTGGGGAAGGTGCCAATTCCGTCTTGTGGCGAAACGCGTCCCAAGGAAGATGAGGAAAGGGCCTCTGCCGACATGGCTGTGCAGACAGTTGTAACGAACATCGACTCCTCCGTGGACCTCGGTCCCGCCGCGGCCCTTTCCTGCCGTGAGTGCGGCGAGCGCTACCCGCTCGGTCCCGTCTTCGCCTGCGTGTCGTGTTTCGGGCCGCTCGAAGTGGCGTACGACCTGCCGAGCGGCACCCCCGAGGAGCTGAAAAAGCGTATCGCCGCGGGCCCGGCCAACATCTGGCGCTACGCGCCGCTGCTGCCGGTCCCCGCCGATGTGGCGGACAGGCCCAATATCAACCCCGGCTTCACCAAGCTCGTCAAGGCCGACAACCTCGCCCGTGAGCTGGGCGTCACCGGCGGTCTGTACGTCAAGGACGACTCGGGGAACCCGACGCACTCCTTCAAGGACCGGGTGGTGGCCATCGCCGTCGAGGCGGCCCGCGCCTTCGGCTTCACCACGCTGTCCTGCTCGTCCACCGGCAACCTCGCCGGCGCGGTGGGCGCCGCGGCCGCCCGGGCCGGTTTGCGGAGCTGTGTGTTCATCCCGCACGACCTGGAGCAGGGCAAGGTCGTCATGGCCGCGGTGTACGGCGGTGAGCTGGTCGGCATCGAGGGCAACTACGACGACGTCAACCGCTTCTGCTCGGAGCTCATCGGCGACCCGCTCGGCGAGGGCTGGGGCTTCGTCAACGTCAACCTGCGGCCGTACTACGGCGAGGGGTCCAAGACGCTGGCGTACGAGATCTGCGAGCAGCTCGGCTGGCGGCTGCCCGACCAGATCGTCATCCCGATCGCCTCCGGCTCCCAGCTCACCAAGATCGACAAGGGGCTGCGCGAGCTGATCAGGCTCGGGCTGGTCGAGGACAAGCCGTACAAGATCTTCGGCGCCCAGGCCGAGGGCTGCTCCCCGGTCTCCACCGCCTTCAAGGCCGGTCACGACGTGGTACGGCCGCAGAAGCCCCACACGATCGCCAAGTCGCTGGCGATCGGCAACCCGGCCGACGGCCCGTACGTCCTGGACATCGCCCGGCGTACCGGCGGCGCCGTCGAGGATGTCAACGACGAGCAGATCGTCGACGCGATCAAGCTGCTGGCCCGTACGGAGGGCATCTTCGCGGAGACCGCGGGCGGTGTGACCGTCGGCGTGACGCGGAAACTGATCGAGGCCGGACTGCTCGACCCGGCGCTGACCACCGTCGTCCTGAACACCGGCGACGGCCTGAAGACCCTGGACGCCGTCGCCCCGACGACTGGCCTCTCCGCGACCATCCGCCCCAGCCTGGACGCGTTCCGCGACGCGGGCCTCGCCGCCGCCTGACCACCCGAACCGAGGAAGGCATCCACCCATGAGCGTCAAGGTCCGCATCCCCACCATCCTCCGCACCTACACCGGCGGCCAAGCCGAGGTTCCCGCCGAGGGCGCGGTCCTCTCCGAGGTCATCGAGTCCTTGGAGAAGAACCACCCGGGCATCGCGGCCCGCGTCCTGGACGACCAGGGCAAGCTGCGCCGCTTCGTCAATGTGTACGTCAACGATGACGACGTCCGCTTCGAGGGCGGCCTGCAGACGGCCACCCCGGACGGTGCCGGTATTTCGATCATTCCGGCCGTCGCGGGGGGCTGACTCCGCCGCGTGACCATGGTTGCCCTCTCCGCGAGACAAGCGGAGGGGGCAATTCTGCATGGTTGAGCACGGTACAGTTGGGGAAGCCCCGCCCGTTGCCCGCGCCGCCCGCATGCCGCCCGTATACGAGAATGCGCCGGGCAACGTCAAGAAGCAGCCAAAGTGTTCGAGCGCCTTGCGTCATAAGTGGCCTTTGCCTGGCCCGACTTGCCCCGGATCTTGTGAATTCTTCAGGTTCGGGCGCTCAGTGCTGCCCAGAATTCTCGTCTGATTGACCTGTTGCAGAGGGCAGTTGGGCAGATACATTCGGCCGCGGTCGACGCGTTCCGGCGCACGCACCCTCTCCTGTCGGAGGGTGAGTTCTGACCCGGGTCCGCGAAGTGCGGTCCTGCGCAAGGGCCAGTAATAGGGGAGTTGGGCATGGCTCAGGGCACCGTCAAGTGGTTCAACGCGGAGAAGGGGTACGGCTTCATCGCGGTCGACGGTGGTGCGGATGTTTTCGTCCACTACAGCGCGATCCAGATGGACGGATACCGCACCCTCGAAGAGGGGCAGCGGGTTGAATTCGAGATCTCGCAAGGCCAGAAGGGGCCGCAGGCGGACATGGTCAAGCTCGCGGTCGGCTGAGACGCCGGCTGGGCTGGGCGCGGTCGGCAACCGACACCACTCACGCATGTAGGGCCCGTATCCCCACGGTTTCCGGGGGTACGGGCCCTACACGCGTTCCCGTACACCCCTCGTACACGGCTGTCCGCAACCTGCCGCTCATGGGTGAGCCCCCGCCGAGGGCGCTTGCACTCTCCGGGGTCGAGTGCTAATCATTGGCTTAGCACTCTCCAGGTGAGAGTGACAGAAACTTACACATGGACCGGGCCGGTGAGGCCCGCAGGCCCGGCGGGGCAAGGAACCGCCGAGCACGCTGGCCGTCCGTCGCGGGCGCCACCCGGTCCGGAGAAATCCACCCCTGTCCGGGAGGACCACTTCACATGGCCAAGATCATCGCGTTCGACGAGGAGGCACGGCGCGGTCTCGAGCGCGGGATGAACCAGCTCGCCGACGCCGTCAAGGTCACCCTCGGCCCCAAGGGCCGTAACGTCGTCCTCGAGAAGAAGTGGGGCGCCCCCACGATCACCAACGATGGCGTGTCCATCGCGAAGGAGATCGAGCTCGAGGACCCGTACGAGAAGATCGGTGCGGAGCTGGTCAAGGAGGTCGCCAAGAAGACGGACGACGTCGCCGGCGACGGTACGACCACCGCGACCGTTCTCGCCCAGGCCCTGGTCCGCGAGGGCCTGCGCAACGTCGCCGCGGGTGCCAACCCGATGGCCCTGAAGCGGGGCATCGAGAAGGCCGTCGAGGCCGTCTCCGCCGCCCTCCTGGAGCAGGCGAAGGACGTGGAGACCAAGGAGCAGATCGCTTCGACCGCCTCCATCTCCGCCGCCGACACCGAGATCGGCGCCAAGATCGCCGAGGCGATGGACAAGGTCGGCAAGGAAGGCGTCATCACCGTCGAGGAGTCCAACACCTTCGGCATGGAGCTCGACCTCGTCGAAGGTATGCGCTTCGACAAGGGCTACATCTCGCCGTACTTCGTCACCGACCCTGAGCGCATGGAAGCCGTGCTCGAGGACCCGTACATCCTGATCGCCAACTCGAAGGTCTCGGCCGTGAAGGACCTGCTGCCGGTGCTCGAGAAGGTCATGCAGGCTGGCAAACCCGTCCTGATCCTGTGCGAGGACGTCGAGGGCGAGGCGTTGGCCACCCTGGTCGTCAACAAGATCCGGGGGTCGCTGAAATGCGCGGCGGTGAAGGCCCCGGGGTTCGGCGATCGTCGCAAGGCTATGCTCGAGGA
>DATCWZ010000760.1:0-2890 GCA_036566065.1 Streptomyces sp.
CCCCGGGGTGCGTCCGTTCCGGTGTTTCTAGCCGCCGGTGGCAGCCCCGGGCCGCGTCAGCACCCGAGGCCGCGGGGTCTGCACGGGCTCCTGGCGCAGGATCTCGTGATACCGCCGCCGCAGGGCCTGCCCCGGTTCGAGGCCGAGCCCCTGGGACAGCCGCTGCCGGGTGCGGTGGTACGCGTCGAGCGCCTCGGCCTGCCGCCCCGACCAGTACAGCGCGGTGATGAGCTGTTCACAGAACTGCTCGCGCAACGGGTACTGGGCGTGCAACTGCTCCAGTTCGGTAATGACGCTGCGGTGCATGCCGAGTGCGAACCGGGCGTCGAAGAGCTGCTCGAACGCGGTCAGCCGTATCTCGGTGAGCCGCGTGTACGCCATGCGGCACAGGATGCCGTGACCGGCGTCCAGCAGTGCCGGTCCGCGCCACAGGCCGAGCGCCTCTGTCAGCAGCGTCACCGCCCCGGCGGGATCGCTCTCGTGCAGGACGGAGGCCCGGCGCACCAGGTCGCAGAACCGGGAGGCATCGACATCGGCCTCCGGAAGCGTCAGCACGTATCCGAAGTTCGACGTGCCGATGAGATCGCGCAGGCTGTCCCTGCCGCTGCGCGCCGCGAGAATGCGACGTAACCGGGCGATGTGGCCGTGGAGCGAGTTCTCCGCGTTCCGCGGCGGTGCCTCCCCCCACAATTCGTCTATGAGGTCGTTTCTCGATACGGGTCGGTTGGGTGTCAGGGCCAGAATGGCGACGATGGCCCGCAGCTTTTCCCCCGGTAGTTTGAGTGTGATGTGTTCGTCCGCGATCTCGATCGAGCCCAGCAGGTGAATCTTCATTTCGCTCCCACATTCGAGCAATGAAATGCAGCATCTGCATGCAGCAAACCGGAACCACACCCCGGCACGGCGGGAACATGCCGGGGGTCAGGCGCAGGCGGGCCGAATCGAATGAGGAGCGGCACGGAACGTGTCCGGGCGGGCGGCCCCCACCGCACACCCGTATTCCTGATGTTTGCCGTGTGCCCCTGGCTGCTTTCCGTACCACCGCGAGCGGTGGCGATCAACCCCCATGTACAGCATGGCTGTAGGCTAATTCTTGCCTCGTGTCCGGTCAACGCTGTTCGGCGGCGGGGCGATTGAATAACGGAACAGTTTGGCGGACGGATTGATTCCGGACCGGGTCAAGGAGCGGGAAAGTCCGCAGGTGGGCGTCGCGGAAGGGGCGCCGCCCCGCGCATACCCGGCCGACCGTCAGGGGTGCCTGTGGCGCACTTCACTGGACCGCGCCGCGCGGGGGTGCGGTGGCCGTCGATCCACCACGGAGCGCCGGGCAGCCCTTAGGGTGCGGGACATGGCAGAGAGCAGCGCGCCCGACCCTCACCGCTGGCGTGCCCTCGCCGTCTGCCTGGTGGCGGGCTTCATGACCCTGCTCGACGTGTCCATCGTCAATGTGGCGCTGCCGTCGATCAAGACGGGTCTGCACACTCCGGAGTCCGACCTCCAGTGGGTGCTGTCCGGCTACGCGCTCGCCTTCGGGCTCGTCCTGATCCCCGGCGGCCGGCTGGGGGACGCCCGGGGGCGGCGCGCGGTGTTCATGACGGGACTCGCCCTGTTCACCCTGGCGTCGGCGGCCTGCGGCGGCGCGCAGTCCAGCCTGTGGCTGGTGGTCGCCCGGCTGGTCCAGGGCGCGGCGGGCGGTCTGCTCTCACCGCAGATCTCCGCGCTGATCCAGCAGATGTTCTCCGGGCCGGAGCGGGGCCGGGCGTTCGGCATGTTCGGCACCGTCGTCGGCATTTCCACCGCTGTGGGACCGCTGCTGGGCGGCCTGCTGATCCAGGTGTCGGGGGCGGCCGACGGCTGGCGCTGGGTGTTCTACGTCAACCTGCCCATCGGGTTCGTCTGCCTCCTGCTGGCCCGCCGTCTGCTCCCTGACACCCCGTCCGCGACCCGGGTCAGGCCGCGCGATCTCGACCCGCTCGGCGTCCTGCTGCTCGGCGCCGGGGTACTGGCCCTGCTGCTGCCGTTCGTCCAGGCGCAGCAGTGGCCGGGCAACACCAAGTGGCTGCTCGTCGGCGTGGCCGCCGTCCTGCTCGCGGCGTTCGTCCGCTGGGAGTCCCGGTGCGCTGCGCACTCCACCACCCCCGTCCTCAACATGTCGCTCTTCCGGCTTCGGTCCTTCTGGCTCGGCTGTCTGATGATCCTGATGTACTTCGCCGGGTTCACCTCGATCTTCTTCATCACCACGCTCTACCTGCAGTCGGGGCTGCACTACAGCGCCCTCGACGCGGGCCTCGCCATCACCCCGTTCGCGCTGGGCTCCGGCTCATCGGCGGGCATCGGAGGCCGGCTGGTCAGCCGCTTCGGCCGGCCGCTGGTCGTCTTCGGCCTCGTCATGGTGACCGCGGGCCTCGCCCTCACCGCGCTGGCCGTGCATCTCGCGCCGGTACGGGGCACGGGGTGGGCGATGGCGGCCCCGCTGCTGCTGGCGGGACTCGGCAGCGGCCTGGTCATCTCGCCCAACCAGACGCTGACCCTGTCCCAGGTGCCGGTGCACAACGCGGGCAGCGCGGGCGGCACGCTCCAGACCAGCCAGCGGGTCGGGTCGGCGATCGGCATCGCCGCGGTGGGCTCGGTGTTCTTCGCCCAACTGCGAGCGGGCGGCTGGGCGGACGCCTACGACAAGGGCCTCGTCATCTCGGTGGCCTTCGTCCTGGTGGCGCTGATCGTCGCTGTCGCCGATGTCGGAGCGGGCAGACGGGGAAGAAAGGACAAGGACAAGGACACGGACGCGGAACAGGCCGTCGTACCGGACCGACCGAGGAGAGCATGATGGGCAGCAGCGCAGCCGAGGGGCAGGACAGCGGGCCGGGCGGGAACACCTCGTACGGCCACA
>DATCWZ010000558.1:0-6462 GCA_036566065.1 Streptomyces sp.
GCTGATCTTGCCCAAGAGTCCATATCGACGGCATGGTTTGGCACCTCGATGTCGGCTCGTCGCATCCTGGGGCTGGAGTAGGTCCCAAGGGTTGGGCTGTTCGCCCATTAAAGCGGTACGCGAGCTGGGTTTAGAACGTCGCGAGACAGTTCGGTCCCTATCCGCTGCGCGCGTAGGAGACTTGATGGGGGGCTGTCCCTAGTACGAGAGGACCGGGACGGACGAACCTCTGGTGTGCCAGTTGTTCCGCCAGGGGCATGGCTGGTTGGCTACGTTCGGGAGGGATAACCGCTGAAGGCATCTAAGCGGGAAGCCTGCCCTGAGATGAGGTCTCCCTCCCCTGTGAGGGGGGTAAGGTCCCCGTTTGATGAGCGGGTTGATAGGCCGGAGGTGGAAGCCTTGTGAGGGGTGGAGCTGACTGGTACTAATCGACCGAGGACTTGTCCATTTTGTTGTGTTGCTCGCGTCCACTGTGTGACTTTCAGGCAGCAGCCGGGCCCGTTGTGGTTGGTTGTGTGCTGTTGGGGTTACGGCGGTTTTGGCGGAAGGGAAACACCCGGTGACATTCCGAACCCGGTAGTTAAGCCTTCCTGCGCCGATGGTACTGCATCCGAGGGGGTGTGGGAGAGTAGGACACCGCCGGACATCTTAATAAAGGCAATGGAGGAAGCCTCTAAGGATGGCTTCCTCCATTGCCTTTTTTATGCCTTCTTCCGCCCGATGTGCCGCTATTTGCGGGGGACGATGAGGACCGCGTCGCCCACGGGACGTTCGACTCCGTCAGAGGGGGCATTCAGTACCTTGTTCTTGACGACCATGGTGCTGGAGCCGCCGCCGTCAAGGCTGATTGCGTCGCGGGCGCCCAGCCAGCGCATGAGTTGCGCCGCTTCCGGCAGGGATGCTCCTACCGACACACCCGGTTTACGGCCATTAACGGTTGTTAGTAGCAGCATGCCCGACTTCGTCACGCCAGCCAGTGTGCGTGGGTGGCGGTGCAAGATCATGTTACTCGAAGCCATGCCATCGGCCGCGGCAGTGATATGCCGGCGTCCGTCGCGGACCAGGCCGATACCGCCGCCGACGATGTCGGTCTCTGGGGTGAGTTGTATGGCCCGGCCGGTGCGCAGATCGGTGACCTTGGTGGTGATCCGCAAGGAGTGATTCGGCCAGGCGTGGTCCCACAGCCATTGCGCGGCGCTGCCCGTGCCATGCACGATCCGTGTGCCCGGCTTGACCCGGTGACCGGCGGTGTGGAGCGCGATCACATTGCCATTGGTGTCGAGGACGGCTTCCGTGCCCTCGTCGACGGGTGTCCTGGTGCCGAGATCCTCGGTGTAGAGGATCAGTTCGTTGTCCTTGGCGATACGGTTCACGCCGTCGATCTTCGTGTTCGCCCCATCGTAAGAGTCGACCGAGATGGCGGATTCCAGTTCGGTGACGCGGGCTGTGCGGCCCTGCAGGATGAGAGCGGAGCGGCCCTTCACGGCCTCGCTCAGCAGCCGCCCGTCCACGACGGAGATGCCCGTGGGGTCGCCCGCATACGACCGGGGCTCGTGGATGCTGAAGAAGCCGCCGTTGACGGCGGCCACCGCGCCGGCGCGCCGCGCCATGGACGAAGTGGTCTCACGCCTGCCTGTCGAGATGCCGAGCGTGGACCGATACGTGCCGGTGAACTCGTGTGGGTTCACCCTGATGACCTGTAAGCGCCATGGCCCGGTGGTCTCGAGTCCGTCGTCGCCTACGAAGTCGACCACCGATCGGAAGCCCTTACGCTTCAGTACCTTGACGACCTTCTGCGCGGCGGCGCGTTTCTTCAGCGGCCAGCGTCCTATCCGGACCATGTATCCGGTGGCGCGCGGATAGTCGGCCACCATTGGGCGGATGAGCTCCTGGATGCTCGGTGTCATCCCGGCGGCCTCGGCTGCGGCCGCGGTCTCTTCGGCCTTCTCCCGTGTCGAGATCGTCTTGCCGTTGGTCAGCACGGTCACCGTATAGCCGTCCGTTGAGGTGCCGTGCGACAGGGTGAAGACGTCGACCCCGGGAGCGGCCGCCCTCTGGTGGTATTTCGGTGTCCCGGGCATACCGAGAGGGAATCCGCTCGTGGGTAGCCCAGGAGGCTTCCCTTTATGAGGGACTGTGGCCGCGTTTACGCTGTTAGCTGGCACCGCAAGAGACAAGAGGGTAAATAACGCGATAAACGGGCGCGACATGAACTCTCCAGTGGTGATCGACTGTTCGATCACCATGGTGGTGATGTCAGGCCCGAGCATGGGGCGAAACACGCTAATGACCATGAGAACTTGGCGTTACTCGAATACGTGGGTGACCCACCCGGGTAATCCGAGTAATCTGCGAAGTTTGCGATGTCCGGTCGCCGAGGTCAGCGAATGGGTTCGCCGCGGAACGACTCCAGCGCCAGCAGCGCGACGTGCAGAGACAGGCAGGAGTCGACGTCGTCGAGATCGGTGTCGAGGATTCGTTCCAGCCTGCGGAGCCTGTCGTAGAAGGCGGGTCGTGACAGGTGGGCGCGCTGGGCGGCGACCGCCTTGTTTCGACCTGAGTCGAGGTAGATTCGCAAGATACGTGTCAGGTCCCCGCCGCGCTGGGCGTCGTGTGCGAGCAGCAGGCTGAGCTCACGCTCGGCGAACGTCTGCAGCCTCGCGTCGTCCCTCAGCAGATGCAGCAGACCACGCAGCCGCAGGTCGGGGAGCCGGTAGAACGGGCGGGAGTCGGTTTGGCGCGCGGCCACATCGGCTACCTGCCCGGCTTCGAGGAAGCTGCGTCGTACGTCGCCGATGGAGTCGACCACGGACCCGGCGGCGAGCACGAACCTCGCCGGGAATACGGCCCGCAGCTTCTCGGAGACGGTGAGCAGGGCGGGCTCGACGTGGGTGCGCGCCGGCAACGGCAACAGTACGCCAACGTGGCTCTGGTCGAGGGTGCCGACCAGGGCCTGTAGTCTCGCGTCGCGGCACGCGGCCGCGGTGGCCTCGGCGAGCTCGCCGAGCCGTGCCTGGCCGTGCAGGGTGTCGCCGTCCTTTGACGTGCCGGCGTCGGTGATGTCGGTCAGGCACAACACGAGCCCGACGAGTTTGCGGCCGGCGAGCGGCACGCCGACGGCGCGGGCGCGGGCCACCGCCTCGTCGGGGTCGGTGTAGGCGTGGGTGAGTATGCCGGTGATGATCGTGCCGTGGGCCTGCCGTTCCAGGCTCTCCTGGTGGCGCTCCAGCAGCCGACCGAGGGCCAGCGTGGTGGCGGCGCGCTCAGCGAGGACTATGTCGCCTGGGCTGGGTGCCGTCTCGCACAGCAGGATCAGTCGGCCCCAGTCCTGACCGCGTGCGCCGATCATGCGGACCAGCCAGCCCGACCCCTCGTCATAGGCGGTGCGCTCGTTGAGGGCGACGGTGCGGGAGCGGGCCTCCCAGTTCGCCAGCAGGGCGCCGATGTCGCGGCCCGCGCTGTCGCAGGCGAGCACCTGGTGGGCGAGGTTCTCCAAGAACACCGGCCGGCCGGAGAGGCGGGCGACCTGACCGAGCACTTCATGGGGGGAGGCCCCTTCGACGGACAGCTCGGTGAACACCTTGTGCAGCTGCTCCGAGGCGCGTAGCTCCTCCAACTGGATGTCGATGATGCGTGCGTGCACCGACTCGGTGATCTGCACGAACGGCGACTCACGACTGAGTGTGATCAGCGGCAGTCCGTGCGCCTCGGCGGCCTGGATCACGGCGGAGGGAAGCTCGTTGATGAATCTGCGGCCGAGCTCCACGATGAGCCCGGACGCGCCGACGGAGGCCAGATCGGCGATGTAGTCGGCGAGCTTGTCCGCCTCGCCCGGGAGCGCGACCCCGGTCGTGAGCACGAGCTCGCCACCGCGCAGTAGGTGCGCGATATCGCTGATCTCGCCGACGTGCACCCAGCGGACTCGACCGTCCAGGCGGTCGGCGCCGGCGATGACGCGCGGGTTGCCCCGGCGGACGGCGTCCAGGGCCAGGACGTCGGCGACTGTGGGCAGCATGGGCTGAGCCTAGCTGATCAGGCTGTAAATATGATGTATGAGTAGATTACACACTGTAATTTATTGGGCTGTACTTAAAGGATCTTTCGGGCGGGCCGCTATCTAGGTAAGGTCCGGGAAGTCCTCCTCACGGAACTCCGCGGTCCTCGGCTGGTCCGCCTGCTCCTGCTCCTGCTCGCGCAGCAGCACCCTGCGGATCTTGCCGGAGATGGTCTTGGGAAGCTCGGCGAACTCGATCCGCCGCACCCGCTTGTACGGCGCGAGACCATGCCGGGCGTGGGCGAGGATCGCCCGCGCGGTCTCGGCGTCCGCGGCGAACCCGGGTGTCAGGGAGACGTACGCCTTCGGCACGGCCAACCGCAGCGGGTCGGGCGCGGGCACCACGGCCGCCTCCGCGACGGCCTCGTGCTCCAGCAGTACGCTCTCCAGCTCGAATGGCGAGATGCGGTAGTCGGAGGCCTTGAAGACGTCGTCGGTCCTGCCGACGTAGGTGATGTAGCCGTCGGCATCGCGGCTCGCCACGTCACCCGTGTGGTAATAACCGTTCGCCATGGCCTCGGCCGTGCGTGCGGGATCATCACGGTAGCCGGCCATCAGGCCGAGCGGGCGGTCCGCCAGCGGAAGGCAGATCTCGCCATCGTCGCCGGTCTCGCCGGTCAACGGGTCGACCAGTGTCACGGTGTAGCCGGGCAATGGGCGGCCCATCGACCCCGGCTTGAGGGCGCAGCCGAGCGGATTGCCGATCTGCGCCGTCGTCTCGGTCTGGCCGTACCCGTCCCGGACCGTGATGCCCCACGCCTTCGCGACCTGGTCGATGACCTCCGGGTTGAGCGGCTCGCCGGCCGCGACGGCCGTGCGCAGTGGCAGCGACCAACGTGCGAGATCCTCCTGGATCATCATGCGCCACACGGTCGGGGGCGCGCAGAACGTCGTGACGCTGTGATCGCGCATCACGTCCAGCAGGGTGGGGGCCGAGAACCGCGCGTAGTCGTGCACCAGTATCGTCGCGCCGGCGTTCCACGGCGCGAACACGCTGCTCCACGCGTGCTTCGCCCAGCCCGGCGAGGAGACGTTGAGGTGGACGTCGCCCGGCCGCAGGCCGATCCAGAACATCGTCGACAGGTGCCCGATCGGGTAGGAGGGGTAGGTGTGCTCGACGAGCTTGGGCTGCGAGGTCGTGCCGGAGGTGAAGTAGAGCAGCAGTGTGTCGTCGGCCCGCGCCGTCTCGCGATGGTCGGCGAGAATGCGCGGGGAAAGCTGATCGGGGAAGTCGAGCGCGTCGTCGTAACCGAGCCATCCGTAGGCGTCGCCGCCGACGGACATGCGGGTGAACTCGCCGGTGAGGCCGGTGAACTTGGACCGGTCGGCCACGTCGGCGATGACGTGCGCGACCTTGCCCCGGTCGATACGGTCCGCCAGATCGGCAGGGGTCAGCAGCGTGGTCGCCGGGATGATCACCGCACCGAGTTTCATCGCCGCGAGAACCGTCTCCCACAGCTCGGTCTGATTTCCGAGCATGACCAGGATCCGGTCACCGCGCCGCACGCCCTGAGTGTGCATCCAGTTGGCCACCCGGCTGGATCTCACGGAGAGCTGGGCGAAGGAGTATTCCTCGGCCGAGCCGTCGTCGGCCACGATCTTCAGCGCGACGGCGTCCGGCGTCTCGGTCGCGAGGACCGCGTCGAACCAGTCGAGCGCCCAGTTGAACCGGTCCGGCCGCGGCCAGCGGAAATCGCGGTAGGCGGATTCATAATCCGCGTTGAGAAGAAAGTCCCTGGCTGTACGGAACTCGTCCATATTCACATCGTGTCACTCAGCCATCTGTCCGCCTAGTCCCTGATCTCCGTGTGAGGAGGCCCGTTCCGGGCTGGAAATCGGGTGTGGTCGCTCGCCGACGTCAGCGTGCCGGCCGGGGGCTGCACCGCCTCGATGCCCGCCGACGCCTCGCCCGTGACTCGATCAGCGGCGCGCTGGCCCAGCGCGGTGTGCGGCTGATCCGGACGCACAGGATGATGTTCGTGGACGCCATGTCGGTCGGGCTCGTGGGTCGGTGTCGGCTGCCGCGTCGCGGTGGTGGTGGTGGCCGCTGGTCGTGCTGCGCGGCCGTGTCGGTCATGCCGTCGGCCCGGCCGGAGGACGCTGTGCGAGGAACGGGGTGAGCAGGCCTGGGGTGGCCTGGTCGGCGAGTCCCAGCGCCACGGCGTGCTCCACATCGGGCACAGGGTACTGCTGCCGGCCCGCGGCGGTCGTCGCGACGAGCGTGGCCAGCCCGGCGCGGCGCTGGAAGAATGACCGGTGGATGTTCCAGCCGATGATGCCTTCGCACTCGATCATGGTGCGGTGCCGCCGCAGCGAGCCCCAGCGGGTGACCAGGAAGCCGTCGGCGAGGGCGTGGCCGAGCGCCCGGTAGCGGTCGGCGGCGAGCACGGCCGCGCACGGCAGTAGCA
>DATCWZ010000656.1:0-2700 GCA_036566065.1 Streptomyces sp.
GCCCGCGGCACCCCCCGCCGTACCGTGATCGCCGGCCGTGCCGTACCGTCCGCCCGAAGCGGAAAGCGCACCGGCCGGGGCTCCCGCGGACAGAAGGACTGACGCAGCGATGTTCCGCCGTACGTTCTGGTTCACCGCCGGCGCAGCCGCCGGTGTCTGGGCCACCACCAAGGTCAACCGCAGGATCAGGCAATTGACCCCCGAGAGCCTCGCGGCCCAGGCCGCGGACAAGGCGCTCGAAACCGGCCACAGACTCAGGGACTTCGCCCTCGACGTGCGCGACGGCATGGTGAGGCGCGAGGCCGAACTGGGCGGAGCACTCGGCCTGGACGGGCCGGAGGATCCCGTGCCCGCCCGCCGCATGCTTCCCTACAACTCGTACAACCGGAATGAGGACCACTGATGGAGTCGGCTGAAATTCGCCGCCGCTGGCTGAGCTTCTTCGAGGAGCGCGGTCACACCGTCGTCCCTTCGGCGTCGCTCATCGCGGACGACCCGACTCTGCTCCTGGTCCCCGCGGGCATGGTCCCCTTCAAGCCGTACTTCCTCGGCGAGGTCAGGCCGCCCGCCCAGCGCGTCACCAGCGTGCAGAAGTGCGTGCGTACGCCGGACATCGAAGAGGTCGGCAAGACCACCCGGCACGGCACGTTCTTCCAGATGTGCGGCAACTTCTCGTTCGGCGACTACTTCAAGGAAGGCGCCATCGGCTACGCCTGGGAGGCGCTGACCAGCTCCGTGGCGGACGGCGGCTTCGGTCTCGACCCCGAGCGGCTGTGGATCACCGTCTATCTGGACGACGACGAGGCCGAGCAGATCTGGCGCGAGAAGATCGGCGTCCCCGCCGAGCGCATCCAGCGGCTGGGCAAGAAGGACAACTTCTGGTCCATGGGCGTCCCCGGCCCCTGCGGCCCGTGCTCGGAGATCAACTACGACCGCGGCCCGGAGTTCGGCATCGAGGGCGGCCCCGCCGTCAACGACGAGCGCTACGTGGAGATCTGGAACCTGGTCTTCATGCAGTACGAGCGGGGCGCGGGCGACGGCAAGGAGGACTTCCCTATCCTCGGCGACCTGCCGTCGAAGAACATCGACACGGGTCTGGGTCTCGAACGCCTCGCGATGATCCTGCAGGACGTACACAACATGTACGAGACCGACACCCTGCGCGTCGTGATGGACAAGGCCACCGAGCTCACCGGGGTCCGCTACGGCGCCGAGCACAACTCGGACGTCTCCCTCCGCGTGGTCGCCGACCACATCCGTACGTCCGTCATGCTCATCGGCGACGGCGTCACCCCCGGCAACGAGGGCCGCGGCTATGTGCTGCGCCGCATCATGCGCCGCGCCATCCGCAACATGCGCCTCCTGGGCGCCACCGGATCGGTCGTCCGCGAACTGGTCGGCATAGTGATCGACACGATGGGCCGTCAGTACCCGGAGCTCATCACCGAGCGCAAGCGCATCGAGACCGTCGCCCTCGCCGAGGAGGCCGCGTTCCTCAAGGCGCTCAAGGGCGGTACCAACATCCTGGAGACCGCCGTCTTTGACACCAAGGCCGCCGGCGGCACGGTGCTCTCCGGCGACAAGGCGTTCCTGCTCCACGACACCTGGGGCTTCCCGATCGACCTCACCCTGGAGATGGCCGCCGAACAGGGCCTCTCGGTGGACGAGGACGGGTTCCGCCGCCTCATGCAGGAGCAGCGGGCCAAGGCCAAGGCCGACGCCAGGGCCAAGAAGACCGGCCACGCGGACCTGTCCGCCTACCGCGTCGTCGCCGACGAGTCGGGCGCCACCGAGTTCACCGGATACACCAGCACCGAGAGCGAGTCGGTGGTCGTCGGCCTCCTCGTCGACGGCGTCTCCTCGCCCGCGGCGACCGAGGGCGACGAGGTCGAGGTCGTCCTGGACCGCACCCCGTTCTACGCCGAGGGCGGCGGCCAGCTCGCCGACCAGGGCCGCATCCGGCTCGACACCGGTGCCGTCGTCCATGTCCACGACGTGCAGCAGCCCGTCCCCGGCGTCTACGTCCACAAGGGCACGGTCCAGGTCGGCGAGGTGACGGTCGGCGCCCCTGCGCTCGCCGCCATCGACACCGTCCGCCGCCGTGCCATCGCCCGCGCCCACAGCGCCACGCACCTCACGCACCAGGCGCTGCGTGACGCGCTCGGCCCCACGGCCGCCCAGGCGGGCTCGGAGAACTCGCCGGGCCGCTTCCGCTTCGACTTCGGCTCGCCCGCCGCCGTACCCGGCACGGTCCTCACCGATGTCGAGCAGAAGATCAACGAGGTCCTGGCGCGTGAACTCGACGTCCAGGCCGAGGTGATGTCCCTCGGTGACGCCAAGAAGCAGGGCGCCATCGCGGAGTTCGGCGAGAAGTACGGCGAGCGCGTCCGGGTCGTCACCATCGGCGACTTCTCCAAGGAGCTGTGCGGCGGCACGCATGTGCGCAACACCGCCCAGCTCGGCCTGGTGAAGCTGCTCGGCGAGTCGTCCATCGGCTCCGGGGTACGCAGGATCGAGGCCCTGGTCGGAGTCGACGCGTACAACTTCCTCGCCAGGGAGCACACCGTCGTCGCCCAGCTCCAGGAACTGCTCAAGGGCAGGTCCGAGGAGCTCCCCGAGAAGATCTCCGCCATGCTCGGCAAGCTGAAGGACGCCGAGAAGGAGATCGAGAAGTTCCGCGTCGAGCGGGTCCTCCAGGCC
>DATCWZ010000775.1:0-2956 GCA_036566065.1 Streptomyces sp.
ATGCGCTGCTTGATCCAGTGGCCGAAGTGGTCGAGGGAGGGCCCGGACATCGAGGTGAAGGAGGCGATCCTGCCCTCGGTGCGCTTGACCGTGGCGAATTCCCAGGACTGGACGGAACCCCAGTCGTGGCCGACCAGATGAACCGGACGGTCGGGACTCACCGCGTCCGCCACCGCCAGGAAGTCGTCGGTGAGCTTCTCCAGCGTGAAGCCGCCGCGTAACGGGGTGGGGGCCGTCGATCTGCCGTGCCCCCGCACGTCGTACAGCACCACATGCCACTGCCCCGCCAGCCGCTCCGCGACATCCGACCAGACTTCCTTGCTGTCCGGATAGCCGTGTACGAGCACGACGGTCGGCCGTGCCGCGTCGCCAAGTTCGGCGACGCACAGCTCGACTCCGCCCGTACGCACCCAGCGCTCGCGCGCTGCCCGCAGATCCACGCCGTCACCCTTCCCCCGATCGCACACGGTGCGTGTTCATTCAGTGACACTGATGACTGTGACAATGCCTCGCGGTTGCGTCAAGGGGTGTGTCCGGACCTGTGGATAACCGAGCGCGATGCCCCCGCTCCCCCGGACGCGCTGTCTCCCCCTCTGTGGGGTCCCCCTTACGGGTCCGTACGCCTGGAGTCGGACACCGATGCAACCGCCTGGTCTGACGACTCCTGTGGCCCGCGCCACTAGCTTCGATTCCGTGAATGTGATCGCGACCGAAGGCCTGAGCAAGCGGTTCCCCCGGGTGACCGCGCTTGACCGGCTTTCCTTGGACATCGGGCCCGGCGTAACGGGCCTGGTGGGCGCCAACGGAGCCGGCAAGTCCACACTGATCAAGATCCTGCTGGGTCTGTCCCCCGCCACCGAGGGCCGGGCCGCGGTGCTCGGGCTGGATGTCGCCATCAGTGGCGCCGCCATCCGGGAACGGGTCGGATACATGCCTGAGCACGACTGCCTGCCGCCCGATGTCTCGGCGACCGAGTTCGTGGTGCACATGGCCCGCATGTCGGGCCTGCCGCCCACGGCGGCCCGTGAGCGCACCGCCGACACGCTGCGTCATGTCGGCCTGTACGAGGAGCGCTACCGCCCCATCGGCGGCTACTCGACCGGCATGAAGCAGCGCGTGAAACTGGCGCAGGCACTGGTGCACGACCCGCAACTGGTCCTCCTGGACGAGCCGACCAACGGCCTCGATCCGGTCGGCCGCGACGACATGCTGGGCCTGATCCGCCGTATCCACACGGACTTCGGCATCTCTGTCCTGGTCACATCGCACCTCCTGGGAGAGCTGGAGCGCACCTGTGACCATGTCGTCGTCATCGACGGCGGCGCCCTGCTGCGTTCCAGCTCCACCAGCGACTTCACCCAGATGACGACGACTCTGGCGGTCGAGGTCACCGACAGCGACACCCACCCCGACGGCACCGACGCGCTCCGGGAGGCCCTCACCGGCGCCGGCGTCACGCTGCTCGGCCTGGACGCCGAAGGGCTGCCCGGCGCGGGCCACATACTGCTCGTCGAAGCGGTCGGTGAGGAGACGTACGACATCGTCCGCGACAGCGTGGCCGGGCTCGGACTCGGCCTCGTACGGATGGAACAGCGGCGTCACCACATCGCCGAGGTGTTCCGTACCGAACAGGTAGCAGAAGGGAAGCGGTCGTGATGAGCACTGATACCGGGACCGCGGCCGGGAGCGACGCCTCGCGGATCCACAACATCGGGTACCGCTCCTACGACGGTGCCCGCCTCGGCCGGGCCTACGCCCGCCGCTCGCTCTACTCGCAGTCCCTGCGGGGCTCGTTCGGACTGGGCCGTTCCGCCAAGTCCAAGGTGCTTCCGATGCTGTTGTGCGGCGTGATGTGCCTGGTGGCGCTGATCATCGTCGCGGTCGCCATCGCCACGCCGACCATGACGAAACTGCCCATCAAGTACACGGCGTTCGCGATTTACCTCCAGGCCGTGATCGGGCTGTTCGTCGCCGCGCAGGCACCGCAGTCCGTGTCCAGGGACCTCCGCTTCAAGAGCGTGCCGCTGTACTTCTCACGGCCGATCGAACGCATCGACTATGTGATCGCGAAGTTCGCGGCCCTGGCATCGGCCCTCCTCATCCTCACTGCGGCCCCGCTCGTCATCCTCTACGCGGGCTCGCTCCTCGCGAAGTTCGACTTCGCGGAGCAGACCAGAGGCTTTGGGCAGGGGCTGGTGTCCGTGGCGCTTCTCTCCGTGCTCTTCGCCGGTGTCGGTCTGGTGGTGGCCGCGCTCACGCCACGCCGCGGCTTCGGGGTCGCGGCCGTGATCGCCGTCCTGACCATCACCTACGGGGCGGTTTCCACGGTCCAGGCGATCGCCTGGCAGACGGACTCCGCCGGCGCCATCCCCTGGCTCGGCCTCTTCTCTCCGATCACACTGATCGACGGCCTCCAGACGGCGTTCCTCGGCGCCACCTCCGCCTTCCCCGGCGGTGAGGGGCCCGGTGCCGGAACCGGCGTGGCCTACTTGATCGTTTTCTTCGCGCTCGTCGCCGGCTGCTACGCCGTACTGATGCGCCGCTACCGGAGGGCCGGGCTGTGACCACCATCGAGATCGACCACACCTCACGCTGGTTCGGCAATGTGGTCGCCATCAACGACGTCGGCATGACCGTGGGACCCGGAGTCACGGGTCTGCTCGGCCCCAACGGCGCCGGGAAGTCCACTCTGATCAATATGATGGCCGGTTTCCTGGCACCTTCGACGGGCACGGTCACGCTCGACGGCCGGGCGATCTGGCGCAATGAAGCGGTCTACAAGGAGATCGGCATCGTGCCGGAACGGGAAGGGACGTACGACTTCCTGACCGGCCGCGAGTTCGTCGTCGCCAACGCGGAACTGCACGGCCTCGGCGACGCGGCTGCGCACAAGGCGCTTGCCACGGTCCAGATGGAGTATGCGCAGGACCGCAAGATCTCGACGTACAGCAAGGGC
>DATCWZ010000782.1:0-21361 GCA_036566065.1 Streptomyces sp.
AGCCAGCCCGGCAGGCCGTCGGTGGTGACGGTGACCGCGCTGTCGCGTGCGGCGCCGCCGGACTTGGTCCTGTCCGGTCCGGCGCCGTCAGGGGCCGTGCTGACCGGGGCCGTGCCGGTCCCGGCTGTGGCCGCGGTTGCCGCGGTCCTTGTGCTGCTTCGTGTGTGCGTCATAGGCACCCCGTCCTCTCCAACGCCTGTCATCGGCCAATTCGTTCCAAGGCCCTTCGAAGGCGCTCCCCGCACCTCCCTCACGCGGCTCCCAGGGGCGGAGCCGGTTTGCCCGGGTAGTCGGGCGGCGGGTTCAGCCGCTGGCCCGGATAGCCGCCCATCTCGTACTTCAGGAGCTTCCTGGCCTTCTCCGGGTCCGTCTCGCCCACTCCGTACGCCGGACAGAGCGGGGCGATCGGGCAAGCGCCGCAGGCGGGCCTGCGGGAGTGGCAGATGCGCCGGCCGTGGAATATCACCCGGTGCGAAAGCATCGTCCACTCGCTCTTCGGGAAGATCGCGGCGATCTCCGCCTCGACCTTGTCCGGGTCCTCCTGCTCCGTCCACTTCCAGCGGCGCACCAGCCGCCCGAAGTGGGTGTCCACCGTGATGCCGGGGACGCCGAACGCATTGCCAAGGACCACGTTGGCCGTCTTACGGCCCACCCCGGGCAGCGAGACGAGATCCGCGAGACGCCCCGGGACCTCGCCGCCGAAGTTGTCCCGGATGGCCGCGGACAGCCCTATCAGCGACCTGGTCTTCGCCCGGAAGAAACCGGTCGGCCGGATGACCTCTTCCAGCTCCTCCGGCACGGCCGCCGCCATGTCCTCGGGCGTGGGGTAGGCGGCGAAGACGGCCGGAGTGGTCTGGTTGACCCTCAGATCGGTGGTCTGCGCGGACAGCACCGTGGCGACCAGGAGCTCGAAGGGATTCCGGAAGTCGAGCTCCGGGTGTGCGTACGGATAGACCTCGGCCAGCTCCCGGTTGATCCGGCGGGCCCGGCGGACCATCGCGAGGTGCGATTCCGGTTTCGGCGGCTTCCTGGGCTTCGTGGCTGCTACCACTTCCTGTTTTGGTTGTTTTGCGGTATTTTTCGGGCGGCGCGCGGGCTGTTCGCCCACGGCAGAATTACGATTTTCCGACACCCCATCAGCCCCCTCGGCCTGCGCTCTCACCGGCGTTCCGGACACTCCGCCAGCCTAGAGCCCGGAACTGACATACACCCCGGTCGCTGCGTATCCACGCCCAATCGGCCCCCTGCCGTAGGGTCCGGTACGCCCGTGCGTCAAACTGGTTTGTGATTGATCGCACTGTTTTACCGTCCGGCATCATGGAAACCACGCTTCCCTGAGCAGGCCGACAAGGAGAGAACTCGTGGACGACGTTCTGCGGCGCGCCCCGCTTTTCGCGGCGCTCGATGATGAGCAGGCCGCGGAGCTCCGCGCCTCGATGAGTGAGGTGACCCTCGCGCGCGGCGACGCGCTGTTCCATGAGGGTGACCCGGGAGACCGCCTGTATGTGGTCACCGAGGGCAAGGTGAAGCTCCACCGCACCTCCCCCGACGGACGCGAGAACATGCTTGCCGTCCTCGGCCCCGGCGAGCTGATCGGCGAGCTCTCGCTGTTCGACCCGGGCCCGCGCACCGCGACCGCGACGGCGCTCACCGAGGTGAAGCTGCTCGGTCTGGGACACAGTGACCTCCAGCCCTGGCTGAACGCCCGGCCCGAGGTGGCGAGCGCGCTGCTGCGCGCTGTCGCCCGCCGGCTGCGCAAGACCAACGACCAGATGTCCGACCTGGTCTTCTCCGACGTTCCGGGCCGCGTCGCCCGCGCGCTCCTGGACCTGTCGCGCCGCTTCGGCGTGCAGTCGGAGGAGGGCATCCACGTCGTGCACGACCTGACGCAGGAAGAGCTGGCCCAGCTCGTCGGTGCCTCGCGCGAGACGGTCAACAAGGCACTCGCGGACTTCGCGGGCCGCGGGTGGCTGCGCCTGGAGGCGCGGGCCGTGATCCTGCTCGACGTGGAGCGGCTGGCGAAGCGCTCGCGCTGACCCCGCGTCCTGCGTCCGCCGACGCCGTATTCGTACGAGAGTGAAGGGCCCCACCACGCGGCGGGGCCCTTCACTCGTGCGGCTCAGGCCCCGGGTCCGTCATGCAGCAGCCCGTGCTCGCCCAGGTACTCGAGTTGCGCGCGCACCGACAGCTCCGCCGCGGGCCACAGGGACCTGTCCACGTCCGCGTACACCGCCGCCACCACCTCCGACGGCGCCCGGTGCCCCGCCTCCACGGCCGTCTCCACCTGCGCCAGCCGGTGCGCCCGGTGGGCCAGATAGAACTCCACCGCCCCCTGCGCGTCCTCCAGCACCGGGCCGTGCCCCGGCAGCACCGTGTGCACCCCGTCGTCCACGGTCAGCGACCGCAGCCGCCGCAGCGTGTCCAGGTAGTCGCCCAGCCGCCCGTCCGGATGCGCGACCACGGTCGTCCCGCGCCCGAGGACCGTGTCGCCCGTGAGCACGGCCCTGTCAGCGGGCAGGTGGAAGGAGAGCGAGTCCCCGGTGTGCCCGGGAGTCGGGATCACCCGCAGTTCGAGCCCGCCCGTGGTGATGACGTCGCCCGCCGCCAGCCCCTCGTCTCCGAGCCTCAGCGCCACGTCCAGGGCACGCACCTTCGTACGGGTCAGCTCGGCGAATCGCGCCGCGCCCTCCGCGTGATCCGGGTGGCCGTGGGTGAGCAGCGTGAGGCCGACGCGCCGCCCGGCCCGCGCGGCGGTGTCCATGACGGCCCGCAGATGCCCCTCGTCGAGCGGACCCGGGTCGATGACGACGGCGACGTCGGAGCCGGGTTCGGCGACGATCCAGGTGTTGGTGCCGTCCAGTGTCATCGCCGAGGCGTTGGGCGCGAGGACATTGACCGTACGGGCGGTGGCGGGGCCGGACAGGACTCCGCCGCGCGGCTGTCCGGGAAGCGCTGCTGCGTCGCTCATACGGTGCCGTCACGACCCGTAACGGGAATGTTCTTGGTGAACTCGTCGTGCCCCGGCCACCTCAGCACCAGCTCGTCACCGTCCATACGGGCCTGTGCGAGGACGGGAGCCATGTCCTGGGAACCGGCGGCCTCCAGGGCATCGGCAGCCGTCCTGTACGGCCTGAGCGCCCGCAGCGTCGCCACGGTGGGCGGCATCATCAGCAGCTCGCCCCTGTCGTACCCGTCGGCGGCGTCCGCCGGCCGGATCCATACGGTCCGGTCAGCCTCGGTGGACGCGTTCCGGGTGCGCTGGCCCTCGGGGAGCGCCGCGACGAAGAACCAGGTGTCGTACCGCCGCGGTTCGAACGCCGGTGTGATCCAGCGCGCCCACGCGCCCAGCAGATCGGAGCGGAGCACCAGGCCCCGGCGGTCGAGGAACTCGGCGAACGACAGTTCCCGCGCGACGAGCGCCTCCCGGTCCGCCTCCCAGTCGGCGCCCGTGGTGTCGCTGACGACGGTGTCGGCGGCCGGCCCCGCCAGGAGGACACCCGCCTCCTCGTACGTCTCGCGCACCGCCGCACAGACGATGGCCTGCGCCTCGGTGACCGTATCGACGCCGAGCCGCCCGGCCCAGCTCTCCAGCGGCGGGCCCGCCCAGCGGACCAGGCGCTCATCGTCACGCGGATCGACGCCGCCACCCGGATAGGCGTACGCGCCCCCGGCAAAAGCCATCGAGGTGCGCCGGCGCAGCATATGGACCGAGGGACCCCCGGTTTCCGCGCCCGGGGCAGACCGGGCGTCCCGGAGCAGCATCACGGTGGCCGCCCGCCGGGGAGTCACGGCCGTCAGCTCGCCGCTGGCGAGGGCCCGGATGCGGGCGGGCCATTCCGGTGGGTACCACTGACCATTGGGCATGGCCGGAGGCTATCCGGAACCGCGCCGATGTTCGAGCGACCCCCGCCCTGTACGGCTGCCGTGCCCGTACGCGGACGATCCCGCCCGGTCGTGAGAACGACCTGACGGGATCGTGGACGGACGGACTCGCAGGATCACAAATCGCAGACGTCGTAGAACCGCCCCGGACCTAGTCCTGGACCAGCTCGACCTGGATCTCGACCTCCACCGGCGCGTCCAGCGGCAGTGCCGCGACGCCCACGGCGCTGCGCGCGTGCACGCCCTTGTCGCCCAGGACCGTCGCCAGCAGCTCGCTCGCGCCGTTGATGACGCCCGACTGCCCCGAGAAGTCCGCGGCCGACGCCACGAAGCCCACGAGCTTCACGACCCTGGCGATCCGGTCCAGGTCGCCCGCGACGGATTTCACGGCCGCCAGGGCGTTCAGCGCACAGGTCTTCGCCAGTTCCTTGGCCTCGTCCGGCGTCACCTCGCCGCCGACCTTGCCGGTCACCGCGAGTTTGCCGTCCACCATCGGAAGCTGGCCGGAGGTGTACACGTACACCCCGGTCCGCACCGCCGGCTGGTAGGCCGCGATCGGCGGCACGACGGCGGGCAGGGTCAGGCCGAGCTCGGCGAGCCGCGCCTCCACGGCGCCCGCCATTACGGCTTCTCCCGCTTCAGGTAGGCCACGAGCTGCTCGGAGTTCGGGCCGGGAACGACCTGGATCAGCTCCCAGCCGTCCTCGCCCCAGGTGTCCAGAATCTGCTTGGTCGCGTGCACGATGAGAGGCACGGTCGCGTATTCCCACTTGGTCATGAGGCCGACTGTAACCCTTGGCTCCCGCGACCTCGTGCGTAGGCTCCGGGCCGACTGGTTAGGCTCGAAGGCGTGAGCAGGTTCCAGGTCGTCAGCGGCAAGGGCGGTACCGGTAAGACCACGGTCGCCGCCGCCCTCGCGCTCGCCCTCGCGACCGAGGGCAGGCGCACCCTTCTGGTCGAGGTGGAGGGCAGACAGGGCATCGCACAGCTCTTCGAGTCGGAGTCGCTTCCGTACGAGGAGCGCAAGATCGCCGTGGCGCCGGGCGGCGGGGAGGTGCACGCCCTGGCCATCGACGCCGAGCGGGCCCTCCTGGACTATCTCCAGATGTTCTACAAGCTGGGCAGCGCGGGCCGGGCGCTCAAAAAGCTCGGTGCCATCGACTTCGCGACCACCATCGCGCCCGGTGTACGGGATGTCCTGCTGACCGGCAAGGCGTGCGAAGCCGTACGCCGCAAGGACAAGCAGGGACGGTTCGTCTACGACTACGTGATCATGGACGCGCCGCCCACCGGCCGCATCACCCGCTTCCTCAATGTGAACGACGAGGTGGCCGGTCTCGCGCGGATCGGCCCGATACACAATCAGGCCCAGGCCGTCATGCGCGTCCTGAAATCCGCCGAGACGGCGGTGCACCTGGTGACGCTCCTTGAGGAGATGCCGGTCCAGGAGACCGTGGACGGCGCGGCGGAGCTGCGGTCGGCCGAGCTGCCCGTGGGGCAGGTCTTCGTGAACATGGTGCGGCCGCATCTGCTCGACGAGGACGCGCTGCGGACCGCGTCAGGCGGGCGTCGCAAGGAGATCGCGAAGGCGCTGACCCGGGCCGGAGTGACCGGTTCCGCGGGACTCGTACGGCCCTTGGTCGAACAGGCGGCCGAGCATGCGCAACGGGTCGGGCTCGAACGCGAGCAGCGCGCCGTGCTGGCCGGTCTCGGTCTGCCCACGACGGAGCTTCCGCTGATGGGCGAAGGAGTGAATCTGTCCGGGCTGTACGACCTGGCGGCGGAGCTCCGTAAACAGGGCGTGGGCGACGGGGCGGCCGACGCGGCGGAACAGGGGCCGGGAGGCGGCTCACGGCGCGGTTCAGGACGAGGGACGGGGTCATGACACCGGACACCAGCCACACGAGCCACACCAACCAGACGAACTACACGACCCACACGGGCCTCGACACCGACGCGCTCCTCGACGACCCCGCCATCCGGATCATCGTCTGCTGCGGCTCCGGCGGCGTCGGCAAGACGACGACGGCGGCGGCTCTCGGTGTACGGGCGGCCGAGCACGGCCGCAAGGTCGTCGTCCTCACCATCGACCCGGCCCGGCGGCTCGCCCAGTCCATGGGCATCGACCAACTGGACAACATCCCCCGCAGGGTCGAGGCAATCGACGGCGACAACGGCGGCGAACTCCACGCCATGATGCTCGACATGAAGCGGACCTTCGACGAGACCGTCGAAGCGCACACGGACCCCGACCGGGCCCGCGCGATTCTGGAAAATCCGTTTTACCAGTCCCTGTCGGCCGGTTTCGCGGGCACGCAGGAGTACATGGCGATGGAGAAGCTCGGGCAGTTGCGGGCGCGCGACGAGTGGGACCTGATCATCGTCGACACCCCGCCCTCGCGTTCCGCCCTGGACTTCCTGGACGCGCCGAAACGTCTCGGCTCGTTCCTGGACGGCAAGTTCATCCGGCTGCTGATGGCTCCGGCGAAGATCGGCGGCCGGGCGGGAATGAAGTTCCTCAATGTCGGCATGTCGATGATGACGGGGACGCTTGGCAAGCTGCTGGGCGGTCAGTTCCTGCGTGACGTACAGACCTTCGTCGCCGCGATGGACTCGATGTTCGGCGGATTCCGTACGAGAGCCGACGCCACGTACACCTTGCTCCAGGCGCCCGGTACGGCGTTCCTGGTAGTCGCGACGCCCGAGCCGGACGCCCTGCGCGAGGCCGCGTACTTCGTGGAACGCCTGGCCGCGGAGAAGATGCCGCTGGCCGGCCTGGTCCTCAACCGGGTGCACGGGAGCGAGGCCTCGCAGCTCTCCGCCGAGCGGGCTCTGGACGCCGCGGAAAATCTTGACGACGTCCGCATTGTGGATCAGACGGCCGGGAAGGCTGGCCTTTGTGACCCGGTGGAATCGGCGGTCACCACCTCTCCCGAGGCCCCCGAGAAGACCAGGACTACCACCCGAAAAGGCACCGAGGACGCTGAGAACCCCACACACACCGACCCCGATGATCCCAGCCCCGTCACCGTGCCCGTAGCCGCGCCCACCTCCGTCGAGCAGTTGACCGCAGGCCTGCTGAGGCTGCACGCCGAGCGTATGCATGTCGTCGCGCGCGAGCAGGACACCCGCGACCGCTTCACCGCGCTCCACCCGGAGGTCGCCATGACCTCCGTGGCGGCGTTGCCCGGCGATGTGCACGACATCGCAGGTCTTCGGGCCATTGCCGAACGGCTCGCGGCCGGTTCCGGTTCCGCTCCGGCCGGAGCTGCCTAGCCCATCGCGGTACCGGGTCTACCCCACGGCGGCGTACGTCTCGTGCAGTTCGCCGTCCTCCAGACCGACCGCTGTGGGCAGCATGCCCGTGGACCGCTCGTACTCACTGCGCGCGGTCTCGAGCAGGCGACGCCAGGACGTGACCGTGGGCCGGCGCCGCAGCAGTGCCCGGCGCTCCCTCTCGGTCATTCCGCCCCACACGCCGAATTCGACGCGATTGTCCAGCGCATCGGCCAGGCACTCGGTCCGCACCGGACATCCGGTGCACACCGCCTTGGCCCTGTTCTGCGCCGCCCCTTGTACGAACAATTCATCCGGATCAGTAGTGCGGCAGGCTGCCTGCGCACTCCAGTCGGTTACCCAGCCCATGCCGGCGCCGTCCTCTCCCGAATCGAGGCTCCCCCACGGCGGCAGAGGCATATTCACCGCTGCCAGTTGAGGACGTTACGGAAGGCAGCGACAGCACAACACCCCCTTCGGGCCCAATCTTGAATGGCCCGAACGGACTATGCGTACGCGGCAGATCACCCAGGGGAGTGAGGTGCGGACACACGGGACCAATCCGGCGAAACCAGGACGGTGCACCCAAGTGACAACAGACATTCCACGACACACGCGGCGATTTCGAGGTGATTTCGGGGAACACCTGAGCCCGCCGCCGAACGGCGTCGAGTTGCGCTGGGATGTACAAGGGAGTTGATACGGGACTGGACTGCTGTGACAGTTGAGAGCAGCTTAGGCCAAGGCCTGCCCGTATGTCCGGCAAACGGGAACGTCGGCCTCCCCCTCGCACGTACGCGGCGGCACACCAGGGAACTCACAGGGGACTCACTGGGGACTCACTGGGAGAACTCACAGTGAACACCCGGATGTCACGGCTTGGTACCCGAACATCCCCGGGGCCACCTGGTCCATCAGAACATCGTTCATTACGGATTAGGCTGCCCCCATGCCAAAAAAGCGCTCGGGCGGGGGTCTCACCACGACCCAGCAGGCCGCCAAGTTTCTCGGTGTCGCCGCACTCTCCGGAGCTGTGCTGGCAGGCATCGCGTTGCCGGCCGCGGGAGCCCTGGGCCTGGCCGCCAAGGGGACGGTGGAGGGCTTCGACGAGATCCCCTCCAATCTGACGACTCCGCCGCTGAGCCAGCGGACCCTGATCCTCGACAGCGAGGGCGGCACCATCGCCGCGGTCTACTCCCGCGACCGCACGGTCGTCCCGCTCAAGGACATCTCCCCGTACATGCAGAAGGCGATCGTCGCGATCGAGGACTCGCGCTTCTACGAGCACGGGGCGATCGACCTCAAGGGCATCCTGCGCGCGATGAACCGCAACGTGCAGGCCGGCGGCACGGCCCAGGGCGCCTCCACCCTCACTCAGCAGTATGTGAAGAACGTCTTCGTGGAGGAGGCGGGCGACGACCCGGACAAGGTCGCGCAGGCCACCCAGCAGACGATGGGCCGCAAGGTCCGTGAGCTCAAGTACGCGATCCAGGTCGAGGAAGAGCTCGGCAAGAAGAAGATCCTGGAGAACTACCTCAACATCACGTTCTTCGGACAGCAGGCGTACGGCATCGAAGCGGCCTCGCAACGCTACTTCTCCAAGCACGCGAAGGACCTGAAGCTGGAGGAGGCGGCACTGCTGGCCGGTCTCGTCCAGTCGCCGAGCCGCTACGACCCCGTCAACGACATAGAAGAGGCGACCAAGCGCCGCAACACCGTGCTCATGCGTATGGCGGCCGTCGGCGACATCTCGCAGGCCGAGGCCGAGAAGGCCATGGCCACCAAGATCAAGCTGGATGTCAGCAGGCCGAACCAGGGCTGCATCACCGCCGTCAGCGGCGCGGGGTTCTTCTGCGACTACGTACGCAAGACCATCCTCACCGACCCGGTCTTCGGGAAGACCGCGGAGGAGCGTTCCAAGCTCTGGAACCTGGGCGGCCTGACCGTCAAGACCACGCTCGACCCGCGTGCGCAGAAGGCCGCGGACCGGGCGGCCACCTCGCGCGTCAACAAGGACGACAAGGTCGCCGCTTCCGTGGTGCAGGTCCAGCCCGGTACCGGCAAGATCCTCTCGATGGGCCAGTCACGCCCGTACGGCCTGGACCAGAAGCAGCACGAGACGATGCTCAACCTCGCGGTCAGCAACAAGATGGGCGGCAGCACCTACGGCTTCCAGGTCGGCTCGACCTTCAAGCCGATCACGGCCGCCGCGGCGCTGGAGAAGGGCATCAGCCCGGCCCAGACCTTCACCACGGGCTCGTCGCTCACCGTGCCCAAGAGCTCCTACCGGGACTGCTCCGGCGCGCCGACCGGCAGCGACAACTGGACCCTCTCGAACGAGACGGAAGCCGAAAAGGGCACCTGGGACATGACGAGCGCGCTCGGCAAGTCCATCAACACCTACTTCGCCCTGCTGGAACAGAAGGCCGGGCTGTGCGAGACGGTCTCGATGGCCAAGAAGGTGGGGTACGAGCGGGGTGACGGCAAGGAGATCGAGGAGAACGCCTCGATCACCCTCGGCGGTGAGGTGAGCACCCCGCTGTCGATGGCCTCCGCTTACGCGACGTTCGCCAACCGCGGCATGTACTGCACGCCGGTCGCCATCAAGTCCATCACCGACGCCGACGGCAAGAAGGTGAGGGTGCCGAAGACCAAGTGCAAGCGCGCGATGAGCGAGACGACGGCCGACACCATAAACCAGATGCTCAAGGGCGTGGTCGAGGACGGCACCGGCACCAGGGCCGGCCTCAGCGACCGCGACAACGCGGGCAAGACCGGTACGACGAACGACCGTCTGGACGCCTGGTTCGTCGGCTACACCCCGAACCTCTCCACCGCGGTGTGGGTCGGTGACGACATCGGCGCGAAGACCACCAAGATGTACAACATCACCATCGGTGGCCAGTACTACGACAAGGTCTGCGGTGGCTGCCTGCCGGGTCCGATCTGGAAGACGGCGATGACCGGGGCGCTGGACGCCTCACAGACCCCCGCCTTCAACCCGATCGCGGTGCCCCGCGGCAAGTCGAAGGAAGAGACGGACAAGGAAAAGGACAAGGACCAGAGGAAGGACGGGAGGAAGGGCGACCGCAAGCCGGGCGACACCAACCCCTTCCCCGGCATCAGCTTCCCGCCGGGCGTCATCGGCGGAAACGACGGCGGCCCGCGCGGCGGAAACGGCAACTGACCGCCCGTGACGGTACGAAGGAGGGGCGCCCCCACCCGGGAGCGCCCCTCCTTCTCGTACGTCACACAACTGGCCGACATCCGCGGCGCCGACGGCTTCCCTGAGCGGGAGTCAGCCCGCGAGGTGCTTCTTCACCAGTCCCGCCACCCGGCCGCCCTCGGCGAGCCCGGCCACCTTCGGGCTGACGATCTTCATGACCGCGCCCATGGCCCGCGGCCCCTCGGCGCCGGCGGCCTTCGCCTCCTCGACGGCCTGCGTGACGATCACGTCCAGCTCGTCGTCGGACAGCTGCTGGGGCAGATAGCCGTCGAGGACCCTGCCCTCCGCCTTCTCGCGTTCGGCCTGCTCGGTCCTGCCGCCCTTGGCGAACGCCTCGGCCGCCTCGCGACGCTTCTTCGCCTCCTTCGCGATCACCTTGCGCACCTCGTCGTCGGAGAGCTCGCGCGGTGTGTCGCCGCTGACCTCTTCCCTGGTGATCGCGGTGAGCGTCAGCCGCAGCGTCGACGTCGTCAGTTCGTCGCGCGCCTTCATGGCGGTCGTGAGGTCTTCCTTGAGCTTGGACTTGAGCGTGGTCATGCCGTAATTGTGACAGGTACCCGGCTTTCACCGCCCGCCCGTTTTCCTCGGTGGGTCATCGACGGCTCGCGTCTGCGACGATGGACAGATGCGCGCACGCTACGGAGTACCCCTGAAAGTCACGGCAGTCGGCGCGGCGGTCGGCGCTGCCGGCCTCGCATACGCCGCAGGTTTCGAAGTCCGCTCGTTCCGTCTGCGACGGGTGACCGTTCCCGTACTCCCGCACGGGGCACGCCCGTTGCGCGTACTCCAAGTCTCCGACATCCACATGGTGTGCGGGCAGCGCAAGAAGCGCACCTGGCTGCAGTCGCTGGCGGGCCTGCGTCCGGACTTCGTCGTGAACACGGGCGACAACCTCTCCGACCCGGAAGCCGTACCCGAGCTGCTGGACGCGCTCGGCCCCCTGATGGAGCTCCCGGGCGTCTATGTCTTCGGCTCCAACGACTACTACGGCCCCAGGCTCCGCAACCCGGCCCTCTACCTCCTGGAGAAGGTCAGGGGCAAGCACGGCCTGAACGGCAACCCCCCGGCGGTCGGCGCCGTCCACAACCCCTGGGAGCCGATGCGGGACGCCTTCGACGCCGCGGGCTGGCTGAACCTCTCGAACACCCGGGGGCGGCTCAAGCAGGACGGCCTGGAGATCGCGTTCACGGGCCTCGACGACCCGCACATCAAGCGTGACCGTTACGCGGAGGTGGCAGGCGGCCCCGAAACGGGAGCCGACCTCTCCATCGGCGTCGTCCACGCCCCGTACCTGCGCGCCCTGGACGCCTTCACGGCCGACGGCTACCCCCTGATCCTGGCGGGCCACACCCACGGCGGCCAGCTCTGCATCCCCTTCTACGGCGCCCTGGTCACCAACTGCGACCTGGACACGGACCGGGTCAAGGGCCTCTCCCACCACACGGCCGGCGACCACCGCGCCTATTTGCACGTCTCGGCGGGCTGCGGCACCAACCGCTACACCCCGGTCCGCTTCGCCTGCCCCCCGGAGGCCACGCTGCTGACCCTCACCCCCCGCGACTGACGGTAACGGCACGCCCACGCCGAACCGGGCATGAGGACAAAAACGGGATTTCGCCTCCGGCCACCGGTGAGCTAAAGTAATCGATGTCGCCGGGAGACCGGTGGGCATCGGGGTGTAGCGCAGCTTGGCAGCGCGCTTCGTTCGGGACGAAGAGGTCGTGGGTTCAAATCCCGCCACCCCGACAGCCGAAACACCAGGTGAGGCACCTACTCATTGCGAGTAGGTGCCTCACCTGTTTCCGCCTGCGTGTCTATCTGCGTGACTACCGCTTCCCGCGTGTCTACGACCGCTTCTCCTGCGCGCCGAAGATCCGGTCCATGACCACGGCGCCGGTCTGGATCACGGGCCGGATCTGCTTCCGGTAGACCTCCTCGGTCATGGCCGTCCCGGAGTGCCCGGCGAGCCGGGAGATCACTTCCAGCGGGACGCCGCGGTCGGACAGCAGCGCCTGTTCCGGGTCGGTCGCCAGAGCGGAGAGCCGTGGTGCGAAGGGCCCCAGCTCGACCTCTCGCTTGCAGTCGATACCGACCAGGACCTTCGGCTGAGCAGCCAGCCCGGTCAGCAGGTTGCGCAGGCACATGGACTTGCCTGAGAGCGTGCGCCGAGCACCAGCTCATGCCGCACGGTCCGGTAGCCCCGTACGAATGCGGTCGCGTCCTCCCGTGATGCCACCGGAACCTGGAGCGGGCCACCATTGAGCCGCCGGGGCATCCGCACCTTCCGCAGCACATCGAAGCCCACAAGCCGCAGTTCGACGACGCCGGGCTTGATGCTCCGCACGTGGACGGCGTGGACGCGCCAGGCGTGCCGGAGGCTTTCGGCTGAGGCCGCCACGTCCGTCGGCTCATGGCCCGGAGCCAACCGCAGCCGCGCGCAGGCCGGTCGTGGTGGGCCGGATGATGCCTCGACGAGGAGGCACCGGCCGGACCTCACGGTGGGTGGTCGCCCGGTCGGCCAGTGCTCGCCAGCGGGACGACTCGACGGTCAGGCTGCAGGCGTCCATGGTCGAGGAGTTTGAGGCCAACAGCCGGGCCACCGAGAGCGGCAGCCCGACCGTGGACCAGTGCGCCGCCGGGTAGGCGTGCCGGGCGTAGGCGGCGCCGCCTATCGCGGCGAGCGAACCGCCCAGCTCGGCCCAGGTCACCAGGTCCGTCACGGCGATCAGCCCGCCTGGGCCATCGGGAAGGCGCCCGGAGCGACGGCGGTCGCCTGGTAGGCGGTGACGTGCCGATCCTCGCCGTTGAAGACGCCGTGCCACGGCCGCCCAACAGGCCCGGAAGCGAGACCGGAGCACCGACCGCCAGGCCCTCGGTCACGCCGCTTCCGGGACGGTGACCTGGATCAGCGACGACTCGCCCTCGTCGATGTAGACGACGCCGGCGGTCGACAGCGCCACACCGGCCACCGCATCCTTGGCGATCCCGCCGGTCTGCCGGTCGCGCACCTTCGGCGCCGGAGCCTCGGTGAGCAGGATCGTGGCGGTCGTGGCGTCAACGCGGATCACACGCAAAGGGATTGCTCCTTCTGAGAGTCGATCAACCACCTGACAGGTTGACTTGCCAAGTGGGATTGAACGGGAAGAGCCTGTTTCCTTGGGCCATCGGATCGACCACAAACTCGCTTTACCCAGGGGGGCTCGGTCGGCCAGGCTGGGATCATGCCTCGCAGAATCATGTTCGTGCAGCTGAAGACGGGCTACGACACCGACCGCGGCCCCTCGTGGATTGGGTGGGTGGACTTCTCCAAGACCTGGAAAACGGCCTACTTCCAGGGGCGAACTCTGCAGCGTGCCACGGGTCTCGGCTTGTTTGACGCAAACTTCTACGACGTCGAAACCGACGAGGTGTTCTGGATCTCCGGACCGAAGCGCAACCGAAGCGACACACGGTACGGACCGGAAGAGCCGACCGTAGAAGATGACGCCGCAGACGCTTACCGAGCGTTTCTTCAGGGATCACCGCTTCCCGGCCGAGAAAATGGCTAGCCATGGGCCGAGTCAGTTCAAGCGGTAGGTGTCTTCCAACTCTTGCCGATCAGCAGGAAGCAGCACGTCAGAGACTTGCAGCGCTTGCCCGGAGACATCGCGCGCACGACGACTAGGGACAGTGAGGATGGGAACGCCGTCCGGAAGGTCAAGGAGCTCGACTTCTGCGCGCTCGGGCAGCCGGGCCGAGACCCGTTCCGTCACGTGGTCGAAGCGAACCTTCTTCCGTGCCTCCAGGTGCTCACGGGTACTGCCGTTCAGCGATTCGGCCCTCCCCAGGTCGGTACCCTCGTCCAGACCGGCGGGAAAGTACGACGAGACCAGCTCGACCGGTTCGTCTTCCTCCTCGACCAGGAATCGGCGCATGAGGATCTCGGCCCGCTTGGGCAGCCCGAGCACGGGGCCCCCGCGCCCGAACGGGAACGTAGCCGACTTTGTCCAAACTGGCCGGGAGCTTGCGACTCGTCGCGCGTGAGCGCTTGGTGCCCTCGGCGGTCCTGGTTCTCGACGGCCGCCGGGCGCCCCGGACGATCGTGCGGTACCCCTGCCGGACCCCAGCCAGCCGTCCCGCTTCAGCAGCTCCAGCGCCCGCACGACGGTCGGGCGGGATTCCGGATGCCTACACCATCCGGTTCTCACTCGATACGCGGGTACCGGGCGCGTACGTGCCGTCCTCGATGCGACGCTGGAGCGTCTGCGCGAGGCGCACATACTTCGTTGGCTCCACTTCATACGCCATGAACGCCGCCTGTCGAGATTGGCCAAGTCAACTGGTCAACCAGACCAGCGACAGTTCTGCCGCGACAGTAGAAGAGGTGGCCTATCCCATCACGCCGGCCAGGCATCAGCCACCACGAAGGAGACGACCGTTCCGCCGAGGTAGCTGGGCCCGGAGCGCCAGGAATCCGCGATGGAGTCGACCAGGAGCAGCCCCCGTCCGTGGGCGTCGTTCGCCTCCGGATGCCGCAGCCGCACGTTCGCCGGGAAGCCCAGGTTGTGCACGTCGACGCGGAGCGAGGTTCCCTCGCGGTACCACTCGACCCGCACCAGCCACGGGTCATCCGACTTCCCGTAGCAGATGGCGTTGGTCACCAGCTCCGAGATCATCAGCGTGCAGTCGTCGATCGAGCAGGCCGGGTTGTACGGGGCGATGAACTTCCGGAACCAGCGCCGCGCACGAGACACGGACTCAGGCTCCGGATGCAAGGTCATCGCTCCGAGCCGCGGCGAGTCCTCACAGGGGTGGCGGTCGATCGTATAAGCCATGCGTGCTCACTCCTTGCCGCTGCCGTCGCAGTCGAGGCAGCGCCGCTTCGACGTGGCACGGTCGCGGTCGTTGGCCGTGGAGTGCGCCAGCGCGCCGTTCGGGAGCCGACGCGCTTCCATCCACGCCCCGACACCCCCGGCAAGCTAACCGCGCATCCTGCACCGGCCGCCGACTCGTCACGTCGTGCCCCCTTCTCCTCAAGTGGCCTTAGCCACTTTATGGATAGTGGCATTAGCCACTTGAGAGATGCAAACGGTTCGCCGGAACTGGCGAGTCGCCGTCAGGTGAGCGGGTAGCCCTGTTCGAACGCCCAGCGGTGCGGCGGGTAGGTGGCTTCGGCGAACTCCAGGGGCCGGTCCTGAAGGTCAAAGACGACGTGATGGACGATGAGGACCGCGGACCCCGGCTCCAACCGCAGGTCGTTCGCCTCCTCGTCCGTGGCAGCCCGAGCACACATCCGGTCTTCCGCGTAACTGCCTTGGCGCCCCGTCATCCGCTCGACGTACATGAGCGTCCCTTCCTGGATCCGCTCGGGATCCAGGAGCTTGGACGCCCGCTGTCCGACATCCGCAGCGAACCACGAAGTGGATAGGTCGATCGGGCCGTCCTGGTTGTTCGTCACCCGCCGGCGGTGCACGGCTCGGCGATCCTTCACCAGCCCCAGCGCCTCGGCGACGTAGTCCGGAGCCTCCAGCCAACCGGTCGAGGTGATCACCGCATACTCTCCGGGCGTGTAGATCTTCCCGGTCTGCCGTGCGCGTCCGTACAACTCGCGTGCGCGCCGGTTCACTTCGAGGCTGCGGACGTACGTCCCCGAGCCCTGACGCTTCTCGACCAGGCCCTGATGACTCAGCGCCTCCAGCGACCGCGCAGCCGTGGGCCGGGATACCTTCCAGTCCGCGGCGAGCTGCCGTTCCGAGGGAACCTCGTCCCCCGGCCGCAGGTCACCCCGGAGGATCTGGTCACGGATGTAGTGGGCGATCTGGAGATACTTCGGCTGGGCCTCTTCGATCTGCGGCATCTCCCCTCCCTTCCTCGTCCAAGTGGCTATGGCCTTTGGCCACTATAGGTGAGTGGCCAACCCGTGAACCCGTACTCTGAACGCATGACGCGGTTGATCGTCGCAGCAGGAGGAGGGGGCGACGCAGTCGCCGCCGCAATGCTTCACGCTGCCCTCTACGGCGACGAGGACCAGGCGGTGATCCTCACGTACGCGTGGGACCGCCTCCTGATCGACCCTCTCCCGGGACCACGGGGAGCCGACAGCTTCACGGGACTCGAACCCGTCACTCAGTCTGTCTGGTCGGTGCCGGCCGAGGCCCAGCCGATCGCCCCGGCGGGCTCCACACTCCCCCGACTCGCGGCAGAGCTCCCGCACACACTGGCTCTGCTCGACCCGCACCACGGCGCCGAGGGCATCACCCGCCAGCTCGAAGAGATGGTGTCCCACCTGGCGCCGGCCTCGATCGATCTGCTCGACGTCGGCGGCGACATCCTCGCCCAGGGCGACGAACCCACCCTCAAGAGCCCAATCGCCGACGCCCTCACCCTCGCCGCCTGCTGCCAGGTCAACGCCCCGATCCGGCTCCTGGTCGCAGGCCCTGGTCTGGACGGCGAGATCTCCCCCGCCGACCTGCGCCCTCTGTTCGGCACTCCCGTCCACACCTTCACGGCCGAGGACGTGGAGACGATCGGCAGCATCCTGGAATGGCACCCCTCGGAGGCCACCGCCATGCTCGCCGCAACGGCCCGAGGAGCCCGCGGTATCTGCGAGGTGCGCGACGCCGGCCTTCCCGTCTCCCTCACTGACGAAGGACCCACGGTCCACGAAGTCGACCTGGACGACGCGGTCAGCCGCAACAGCCTGGCCCGCGCCATCATGACGACCGCCACCCTGGACGAGGCCGAGGCACACAGCCGCGAGATCTGCGGCTTCTCGGAGATTGACTACGAACGCAACAAGGCAGCATGGCTCACTGAGCGGCCACCGACGAGGCTGGACCGCGATGACGTACTGTTTCGACTCGACCAGTTCCAGAGTGAGGCCCGAGCCCGCGAAGTCACCCACACGACGTTCCGCCACCTCACCGAGGCCTTGAACCTCAGAGGCTCCCAGCGTGACGAGCTGCGCCGGCTTCTCATCCACAGCCGACCGGGCCAGTACGACGCCCCGCTGTGGAGCATCGGAGCATGAGCGCGTTCGCAAGCGAACCAGGCCTGGACGACATCCGGGACGCAGCCGGCCACGACACCTCCGCCATCACCCACTCCACCGCTAGTCAGAACGTTGGGGGCAACCCCTCACGAGTTCGAATCTCGTATAGTCCGCAGCCGCCTGCCAGGGCAAACGAATGCTCCGACCGCCCGGCGGTCGGAGCATTCGTCGTTGCGTGGTCTCAGTCGTGCAGGCCATCGCCGACATACGGGCAGGCGCGAACGTCCACGGATGCCTCAGCAGGCCCCACCGGGGCTCTGGATCGCGCCCCCCGGATACGGGGCCGGATCCCCTCGGTACCGCGCGAGCTTGTCGACGAAGCAGATCCAGGGGATGCGGTGCGATGCGACCTTGGCGGGCAGAGGGCGAGTTGAGCAAGTCCGGCAACCCCAGCCAGCGCAACAAGTGATCTGGCCCACAATTCAAGTGCCGCGCCGAGTGACACCTTTCCGCCGCCGCAGACCCCGCACGTCTGCCACCAGCGACTTCACCTGGCGGTACCTGCGCAGCATCGCTGCGCAGGTAAGATTCGCACGAGGGTAGGGGAGCACTAGGCACACACCCATCGCCGTTCACTGCTAGATTTTCCACCAATCCACCTCTAGTCCAGGGCCGTACAGTCACTGCGCAGCCAAGGCCCCGACTTCTGGAGATGCGCAGCACTACTGCGCAGTTACCCAATCGAGAGTGACAGGGGGCACCACAGAGTGAAGTCGTTTTTCGAACTGCTGGGGAAGGCGATGCAGAGCACAGGCATGACGCTGCGTCTATGCCTACTGATGGTTGTCGCCTCAGCAGCGGCATACGCCATCAGCCAACTGCAGTAAGTCGACGTGGAGCAAGGAGACCCACAGGTGGAAACAAAGAGCGCATCTGCAGACATTGTGGACCGGCTCTGGCGGGCATACGCACCCTTCCAACGAGGCCGGAACACGTTCGGGGACCTCACCTCCATGACCACAATCCTGCTTCTTGCAGGGTTTGTTGAGTCGGCCGGTGAACCGGAGGATGAGTTCGTCAAGCGGTGGGCTCGAGCGGCCGCAGAAGCCCGGATCGGCATCTCGCCGCTGATGGACCTGCGCGCCGCCCTGAGGAGCGCGAGTAGGCATCAACTCTTTCCTGTGCCCGACATCGACAGGCTTGACGTCGAGTTCCTCGACGGGAGTGAAGGAGCGGATGACGTTCCCTGGGCAGCTGCGTTCCTTGCTGCCCTCACGCAACGTCCGACGCTGGCCGAAGCCAGCCTGGCGGAAGTCTGTGAGCTGCTCCTCGAACGCCACGTTCAGGAAGGGGCTTTTCTGGCAGGAGAGTTCTACACACCGCGCGCCGTTGCGCGCCTGCTTGTCGAGACCGCAGCCCCGCAGCCGGGGGACCGAATCCTTGATCCGGCTTGCGGGGTTGGCAGTCTTCTTGCAGTCGCAGCGGAGAGAATCGCGGAACACGGGCAGCTAGACGGTGGTTCCTTCGAGGCTTATGCCACAGATCGCAGTAATCCACGGCTAGCGATGATGAACCTGGCCATCCATGGAGTGGATCAGCCCGTCGTAGGTGCCTCCGATCCCGTGTCGCTCTTCCAGCACCGAGGCACCGGCCTTGTTGACCGGGTTCTGAGCAATCCGCCGTTTAACCAGCGCATCAGGGCTACCCACACAGTCGGTTGGCCCTTCGGACAACCACCCGAGTCCAATGCGAACTTCGCCTGGCTCCAACTCGCGTGGAGCCGACTGAGCGAGAAGGGGTCCGCGGTGATGATCATGCCACCGGGAGCAGCCTGGTCAAGCGGCCGTGAAGCGCTGATCCGCAGGAACATGATCGCAAGTGGCGCTCTCCTCGCTGTCATTGCGTTGCCGGCGAACCTTTTCGCGCCTCACACCTCCATCCCCGTGCACGTCTGGGTGTTGGCGCGCGACAAGTCACGCCACCTTCCGGTAGGCGATACCGAATCCGTCCTCTTCATCGATGCAAGCAAACTCGGTACACAGGTTCCACGGCAGCCATGCACCTTGACCGCCGAGGACACTGATCGCATCAGCAGGCGGTTCCACGCGTGGCGGATGTCCCCTCCCGCAACGCCCGATGAACCAGGGTTCTCTCGTTCGGTTTCACATGCCGAGATCGACCAGAACGACGGCAGCCTCGACCCCCGACGGTACGTCCACTTCGACCATGAGCAGCAGCTATCAGCACCAGACCTTTATCTCATGCTCGATGCCCTGGACTGGTATGACGGTGCGACATCGAGTTCGAGCCGCGCCGTCCAGGAAAGTCTCAGCGCGTGCGAGCGATTGGCTCTCAGCGGACTCGAACTTCCGCGTGTGTCTCTTGGGCGCATTGTGAGGGGCACTCGAGCTGGCTTGTTCGAGGAATCGGAGCCCGGCCTGCTCTTCGCCGGGCCTTCGGGAAGTCTCATCCGTGCGGAGGACTACGTGGATGTCGGCATCCCCGTGGTGATGCCCAAAGACCTCACCAGCAATGACATCAGCACGGCGAGCATCAAGTACGTCGCCGAGCATCAAGCCGATGATCTGGAACGTTTTCGCCTCCACCTCGGCGACGTGGTGCTGGCACGTCGCGGAGAGCTGGGGCGATGTGCGGTAGTCCGAGAGGAGCAACAGGGATGGCTCTGTGGAACTGGCTGCTTCGTGCTTCGGCCGCCCGCTGAGCTGAACGCCGACTACTTCGTGGCCTACCTCCGCAGTACGGAGGCACGCCAGTGGCTCGAGGCCCACGCCACGGGAAGTATGACCATGAAGACCATCTCTCTCAACGCTTTGAGTGAATTGCCGGTTGCACTGCCAGATCTCGGAGTGCAACAGGCAGTCGCTGACGCGATGAAGCAGCTAGATGAACATGAGCGACGGTTGCAGGAGCAGCTCGCGCTCACGCAACAGATCCGCCGCGACTCGCTAATGGGGCTCCTGCGAAGTTGAGTGCCTCTCTCGACAATTGAGGGCGCCCGGTGTGTTCAACGAACCGGCCTCACCTCGGTGGTTAGGTCATGGTCTCAGTTCTGGTCTCATCCACCCCGTCTGCCGCCGTTCACGGCCAGGAGTCAGAGCCGGTTTCCCTCACGGGAGACAGGCTCTGACCGCATTCGGGACTCGACGTAACCGGCTAAGGACCCGCACCCCCAGGTCATGGCCCTTGTCACGCTACCGGCCCACGCCTGGGTGTCGCTCCCAGAACTGCAGCTCCCGCGCGGACAGATGCTGGCCACCGCATCCAGGCCTTCGCGGTTGCGCCGGACCTGGTCCCACATGTCGTCGTGCGTCGCGTCGTGCAAGGCGGCCACGGCCTCCAGGCCCCGCGTCGGGTCGGTCACCGACATGGGCGCCGCTGCGGTGACGGCAAGCTGTACGCCGAGCGCTGAGTGGTCGGTCAGCCGGTCCGCCATCGTGCGCGGCTCGTGGACGCAGCCGCGCAGCGCGTCGGCGACAGCTGGCCGGACACGTGGGCGCAAAGAACATCAGGCCGTCTCCCAGGACATCGGCCAGGCGGGGGGGCGCACCTTGTCAGGGCGACGAGTTGAATGCTCGGTGAGGTCGCAGCGGCCGCATGTGCCTTTCGTTGAAGCCCTCTCCACTGAAGCACTGCTATCCGGCACCTCCGCATCCCGATAGCGGCCGGATAGGCCGGCGGGCAAGGGCGGATAGGCGGCCCCGGGAGGGTGGTCGCGGTCAGGCCGCCCCCGCAGATCGTGAGGACTCGAAGATGATCGAAATCCGACCGCGTCCGGTGCCCGAGGAGGTGACGTCCTCGGATGCCGTCAGGCTCAGCTCCGTCGTGAAGCGGTTCGCCGATGCCAAGGGAGAGCGGTTTGCCGCCGTCGACGGCATCGACTTGCGCATCCGGCGGGGCGAGATCGTGGCCTTCCTCGGACCGAACGGCGCCGGCAAGACGACCACCATCGACATGCTTCTCGGGCTGACGCGGCCCGATGAGGGCTCG
>DATCWZ010000774.1:0-4345 GCA_036566065.1 Streptomyces sp.
AAGCGGATGACAGAGCTCAAGTACTCCAATGACATGGTGAAGGACGTTTCGCGCCTTATCGAGCTGCATCTGCGCTTCCACGGCTACGGCGACGGCGAATGGACCGACTCCGCGGTCCGCAGGTATGTGCGCGATGCGGGGCCGCTGCTGGACCGGCTGCACAAGCTGACCCGCTCCGACTGCACCACGCGCAACAAGCGCAAGGCGAACGCACTCTCGCGTACCTATGACGGGCTTGAGGAGCGCATCGCGCAGTTGCAGGAGCAGGAAGAGCTTGACGCCATCCGGCCGGACCTGGACGGCAACGAGATCATGAAGATTCTGGGTATCGGACCCGGTCCGGTAGTCGGCAGGGCCTATGCGTTCCTGCTGGAGCTCCGGCTGGAGAACGGGCCGATGGGGCGTGATGCGGCGGTCGCGGCTCTCAAGGAGTGGTGGGCCGCGCAGGACTGAGGTGGACGCCGGGCGTTGTTTCACGTGAAACAGCGCCCTTGGCGCGAGACGCGCTGCGGACCCCAGAACCAATCCTCCGCCGAGGCCGTCAGCCGGCAGGCTTCCATCGGACGAGCATGCCGGCGACGGCGGCATAGAGCAGGGCCACCGTGATCACCACGGTGACTGACCTTCCGTCCGCGGGCAGCGCCAGGGCGGACATGCCTGCCGCAGCGACGAAAGCGACGTTGAACAGCACGTCGTAGAGCGAGAAGACCCTGCCGCGATACGAGTCGTCCACCGCCGTCTGCACCACCGTGTCCGTCGCGATCTTGGAGCCCTGAGTCACCAGCGCGAGGATGAAGGCCGCGACCAGCATCGGTGCGGGGGCGAATGACAGGCCCAGCGCCGGCTCCAGCACGGCGGCCGAGCCCGCGCACACCGCCATCCAGCCGAACCGGCCGAAGCGCTCCACCGCCGACGGGGTCACGGCGGCGGCGACGAAGAATCCCGCGCCGGATACGCCGAGGGCCAGCCCGAGCAGGGCGAGTCCGTCGGCCTCGGAGTCGGACCAGGCGTACCGGCACAGCATGAGCACCATCACGGTCAGCGCCCCGTAACAGAAGCGGATCACCGTCATGGCGGCGAGGGCGTGGGCGGCGTCCCTGCGTTCGGCCAAGTGGCGCAGTCCGGCGGCGAGGCCGCGTGCGGTGACGACCAGCGCGTACCTCAGCCGCAGCGCGGAGCCGTCTTGGTCCGGTCCGAGGAGCCGGATGGGCAGCCTCAGGGCGGCCAGTGCCGAGCCGAGGTAGAGCAGCGCGCCCAGCAGGACCACTACGGCGTCGGAACCGTCGGCCGCCAGGCGTACGGCGAATGCGAGGCCGCCGCCCGCGGTGGCCGCCAGTGTGCCGAGGGTCGGGGAGAGGGAGTTGGCCAGGACGAGCTGCTCCTCGTCGACAACCCGCGGAAGGGCCGCGGAGAGGCCGGCCAGTACGAAGCGATTGACCGCGGTGACCCCGAGGGCGGACGCGTAGAACAGCCAGTCGGGTACGGAACCGAGAATCAGCAGAGCCGTGCAGGAGGCGAGGGCGGCCCGCAGAAGATTCCCGTACAGGAACACCTGGCGGCGTTGCCAGCGGTCCAGCAGCACGCCTGCGAACGGGCCGACCAGGGAATACGGAAGCAGCAGCACGGCCATCGCGGAGGCGATGGCGGCCGGTGATGTCTGTTTCTCCGGAGAGAACACGACGTAAGCGGCGAGCGCGACCTGGTACACGCCATCGGCCGCCTGGGAGAGCACCCGCACGACGAGCAGACGGCGGAAGTTGCGAACGCGCAGGAGTGTGTGCAGATCACGCACGACAGGCATGTGGGCAAGGGTCACATACGTTGAGGGTCCCCGGGCGGATTGCCCGGGGACCCTCAACGGTGTGGGACGGAGAAGCGTTGCCGCTCATCGTCTCCTGGTGAGTCCGAAGCCGCGTCCGGCCGGCTCAGCGCTCGACGGTGCCTTCGATGAACTTCTGGACGTTGTCGCGGGCCTCGTCGTCGAAGTACTGCACGGGCGGGCTCTTCATGAAGTAGCTGGCCGCGGAGAGGATGGGGCCACCGATGCCGCGGTCCTTGGCGATCTTCGCCGCACGCAGGGCGTCGATGATGACACCAGCGGAGTTCGGGGAGTCCCAGACCTCCAGCTTGTACTCCAGGTTCAGCGGAACATCACCGAAGGCGCGGCCCTCAAGACGCACGTACGCCCACTTGCGGTCGTCCAGCCAGGCGACGTAGTCCGACGGGCCGATGTGGACGTTGTCCGCACCGAGGTCGCGGTCGGGGATCTGCGAGGTGACCGCCTGCGTCTTGGAGATCTTCTTGGACTCCAGGCGCTCGCGCTCCAGCATGTTCTTGAAGTCCATGTTGCCGCCGACGTTGAGCTGCATCGTGCGGTCCAGGACGACGCCCCGGTCCTCGAAGAGCTTCGCCATCACACGGTGCGTAATGGTGGCGCCGACCTGCGACTTGATGTCGTCACCGATGATCGGGACACCGGCCTCGGTGAACTTGTCCGCCCACTCCTTGGTGCCGGCGATGAAGACCGGAAGGGCGTTGACGAACGCGACCTTGGCGTCGATGGCGCACTGTGCGTAGAACTTCGCGGCAGCATCGGAACCGACAGGCAGGTAGCAGACGAGAACGTCGACCTTCCGGTCCTTGAGGACCTGGACAATGTCGACCGGGGCCTCGGCGGACTCCTCGATCGTCTCGCGGTAGTACTTGCCGAGCCCGTCGTAGGTGTGGCCGCGCTGCACGATCACGCCACTGTTCGGCACGTCGGCGAACTTGATCGTGTTGTTCTCACTGGCGCCGATGGCGTCCGCGAGGTCGAGACCGACCTTCTTCGCGTCGACGTCGAAGGCGGCGACGAACTCGACGTCACTCACGTGGTACTCGCCGAACTGGACGTGCATCAGACCGGGCACCTTGCCGGCCGGATCGGCGTCCTTGTAATACTCAACGCCTTGTACCAGCGAGGCGGCGCAGTTGCCCACGCCGACGATGGCTACGCGAACCGAACCCATGCCGATTGCTCCCTGTGTGTTCTCGGTGTTCCCCGATGAACCCTTCGGATCTGCGGGGACTTCACTTGGTGGTGTCGTCGGACGGATCCGGCCGGGTGTCATCCCGGTTCCGGGGCAGGCCGCCCGTGTCTCCTGGTGTGTCGTGGCGAGCCGGGCCCTCGGGCGAGGATCGTCGCTGATCCCGGCCTGACCGCTCGCTCTCGATGAGCTCGTTCAGCCAGCGCACTTCGCGCTCCACGGACTCCATTCCGTGACGCTGCAGCTCAAGCGTGTAGTCGTCGAGTCGTTCACGGGTACGACCGAGCGAGGCGCGCATCTTTTCGAGGCGCTCCTCCAGCCTGCTGCGGCGGCCTTCGAGGACGCGCATCCGCACGTCGCGCTCCGTCTGCCCGAAAAAGGCGAAACGGGCCGCGAAGTGCTCGTCCTCCCAGGCATCGGGCCCGGTATGCGAGAGCAGCTCCTCGAAATGCTCCTTGCCTTCCGCCGTCAGCCGGTACACGATCCTGGCCCGCCGGCCGGTCAGTGAGGACGCGGGATCACTGGGACCCTCCTCGATCAACCAGCCGTTGACGACGAGCGTCTTGAGGCAGGGATAGAGCGTTCCGTAACTGAAGGCGCGGAAGATCCCCAGTGATGTGTTGAGGCGTTTGCGCAGTTCGTAGCCGTGCATGGGGGACTCGCGGAGCAGACCGAGCACGGCGAATTCGAGGATGCCGGAGCGTCTGCTCACCTTCGCCTCCTCCGTCCTTGAGCGCTCCCGCGGAGCCCCTGTGCCGAGATTATGCCGCGACGATGTATCGACTCGATACATCTGCACGATAGATCGGTGTGCCGTGTTCGACAAGGGGAACCTTCGTGAGCGGCGTCACATCGACTGTTTGTAGCGAGCGACTTGTGTGATTTGGGAGGAAGTTCGGTCCCCGGAGGGTTTTGAGCGTGCGTAGTCTGTGCGGCATGCAGACCACTGGGAACCGTGTGGCGCCACAGTGCGTCAGTTACCGCGGACTGCCTGATGCACTGCGGATGAGCCGTGCACAGGGCTGGTCCGTAATTCGGGGGGACCGGATCACCACTGCCGCTTCCAGGCGCTCTCGCCTGCCCGAGGAGTAGTCGTTCCATGAGCGAGCACCGTCGCAAGACGTCGCAACCGCAAGGTGGCGGACGCGCAGCGGCCAGACGAGCCGCCCAACAGCCTGCAGGACGCAGGAGTGAGTCGTCACGCAGAGCCACATCGTCGTCACCGTCCGAGTCACGCGGCGGTGAGGAGTTCTCGCACGGCGGTGGCCGGGCCGGAGCCCGCCGGGCCGCCCAGCGCGGCGGCGCCGGAGGAAGCAGGC
>DATCWZ010000850.1:0-6490 GCA_036566065.1 Streptomyces sp.
CGTGGCCCCCGGGGCCTCGCTGGACCTCGGCGAGCCGCTGTGGCCGGGGGCGCCGTTCAGCTCCGTGCTGGTCGCCGAGCCGGGGGGCCTGGTGGAGGACCTGGAACTGGACGCGCCGATGGACCCGGTGCGCTTCCTGCCACTGCTGCCTATGACGCACAACGAGGCAGCGTGGAAGCGGGCCCGGGGGGCACAGGAGCTCCAGGAGCGGTGGCTGTCGCAGGGCACGGATCTGCGTGATCCGCTGCGTTCGTCCGTATCACTGGACTGATGGCCGTACGCCGCAGCGCGACGATGCCCGCACTGGCGGCGGCCGCGAACGCGGCGACCACGAACGGGAGATGGACGTCGCTCCACTCCTCGATCCTCGGCGCGAGGAACGGGGCGGCGGCCGCCGCGAACCAGCGGACGAAGTTGTACCCCGCGCTCGCCACGGGGCGCGGCGCGTCCGAGACGCCGAGCGCCAGTTCCGTATAGACGGTGTTGTTCATGCCGATGAGAGCGCCGGAGACGACCGTGCACGCGGTGGCCGTCGCGTGGTCGCCGTACCCGAGAATCAGCAGGTCGGCGGCGAGCAGCAGGAGCGAGGCGCCGAGCACCCGCAGCGAGCCGAAGTGCCGCTGCAGCCAGGGCGCGACGACGACCGAGAAGAGCGCGAGCAGCAGCCCCCAGGCGAAGAACACGGCGCCCGACCGGTACGGGCTCATGTTCAGTACGAACGGGGTGAAGGCCAGCAGCGTGAAGAACGCGTAGTTGTAGCAGAACGCCGACGCCGCGACGGAGGCCAGGCCGCCGTGGCCGAGCGCCCTGAGCGGGTCGAGCAGCGAGGTCCTGCGCTCGGCCCTCGGCTGCTCGCGCAGGAAGGCGGTGATGCAGAGAAAGCCGACCCCCATCAGGGCCGCCGTGCCGAAGAACGGGTAGCGCCAGCTCGTGTCGCCGAGCGCCGCGCCGAGCAGCGGCCCGCAGGACATGCCGAGGCCGAGCGCGGACTCGTAGAGCAGGATCGCGGAGGCGCTGCCCCCGGCCGCCGCACCGACGATGACCGCGAGCGCGGTCGAGACGAACAGCGCGTTGCCCAGGCCCCAGCCGGCCCGGTAGCCGACCAGTTGGCCGACGGTCGAGGAGCTTCCGGAGAGCCCGGCGAACACGACGACGAGCGCGAGCCCGGCCAGCAGCGTCCTGCGCCCGCCGATGCGGCTGGAGACGAACCCGGTGACCAGCATGGCCACCGCGGTGATCAGGAAGTACGAGGTGAACAGGAGCGACACCTGACTGGGCGTCGCCTCCAGGCCTTTGGCGATCGACGGCAGGATCGGGTCCACCAGGCCGATGCCCATGAAGGCGACGACACAGGCGCCCGCCGTGGCCCAGACGGCCTTCGGCTGGCGCAGGATGCTGCCCGCTCCCTCGTGGGAGGGGTCCATTGTCCGCATGGTTTCCTCTCGCTCCCGGGTAGGTCATGGGTGGGTCACTGTGCAATGCACAGATTAAGTTAGGCGATCTAATGAATGCAAAATACAACTAATGCCGCAGGTGGGACCGTGGGCAGGGCCACGCTGCGGACGGGTGATCGTCCTTGACGGGGCGGCGGCCGGGGAGGACGGTGGGTCGTTATGAGGGGCGAACCCAGTTGCCCGAAGTGCGGTGGCCGGGTCAGGGCGCCCGGCCTGTTCACCGATGCCTGGCAGTGCGCCGCGCATGGCCCGGTCCACCCCATGCAGCCGGTGATTCCGCCCAGCGTCGAGGCGCTGGGCGTGGTGGTGCACCGGGCGCAGGTGCCCGTGTGGATGCCTTGGCCGCTGCCGGTGGGCTGGCTGTTCACCGGCGTCGCGTACGCGGGCGACGACCGCAGCGGAGGCCGCGCCACGGCCGTCGGCTGCACGGGTCCCGGACCGCTCGGGGGCATGGGGGAGCTGCTACTGGTCGCCGAGGAGCTGGGCGTCGGGCTCGGTGCGCGGTACGCGGGTGTCGAGGGCCCCGACCCCGGGCCGGGCATGTGCATCGACGGGGTCCCGGACGCCAAGGTGCTGGCGGCGGGGCGGCCCACCCCGCTGTGGCACGTCAAGGGCGCTCCCGACGACCGGGCGGTCTTCGCGGGCGAGGCGTGCGGGCTGTGGCTGTGGGCGATCGTCTGGCCGGAGCGGTCGGGGCTGCTGATGTACGACGAACTGGTGCTGACGGACCTGCGCGACGCGGGCGCGGAGGTGGACCTGGTCCCCTGCGGCGCCCTGATGCGCCGCCTCCTCACCTGACCCCGCCCGCCCAGGTCGCCCTTGCCGGGGCCCTGGCCCCGGGCGACCGCCCGGCCCGGGCGGACCGACTCCTGACGCCTGCTCGCCCGATGCTCGCGCCGGGTGGGGGATCGGTACCCGTTCGGGGGCGTGTGCCGGGGGGCGGTTACCCTGGGGTGTCAGCCCTGTCGGCCGCCAGCACTGGAGTACGCGTCGTGCGCATCGACCTGCACACCCACTCCACCGCGTCCGACGGCACGGACACTCCCGCCGAGCTCGTGGCCGGTGCCGCGGCGGCGGGGCTCGATGTCGTCGCGCTCACCGATCACGACACCGTACGCGGCCACGCCGCCGCCATGGCGGCCCTTCCCGCGGGACTCACCCTCGTCACCGGCGCCGAGCTCTCCTGCCGCATCGACGGCGTGGGGCTGCACATGCTCGCGTACCTCTTCGACCCCCTGGAACCCGAACTCGCCCGTGAGCGCGAGCTCGTACGGGACGACAGGGTGCCCCGCGCGCAGTCCATGGTCCGCAAGCTCCAGGAGCTCGGCGTCCCGGTCACCTGGGAGCAGGTCGCGCGCATCGCGGGGGACGGTTCGGTCGGCCGCCCGCACATCGCCACCGCGCTCGTCGAGCTGGGTGTCGTCGCCTCCGTCTCCGACGCGTTCACGCCCCAGTGGCTCGCCGACGGCGGTCGCGCCTACGCCGAGAAGCACGAGCTCGACCCCTTCGACGCGATCAAACTGGTCAAGGCCGCGGGCGGCGTCACCGTGTTCGCGCACCCGCTGGCCGTGAAACGCGGCGCCGTGGTGCCGGAGGCGACCATCGCGCGGCTGGCCGACGCGGGCCTCGACGGCATCGAGGTCGACCATACGGACCACGACGAGCCCGCCAGGACCCGACTGCGGGGCCTCGCCGCCGAGCTGGGGCTGCTGCCCACCGGGTCCAGCGACTATCACGGCTCGCGCAAGCGCGTACGGCTCGGCGAGTGCACCACCGACCCCGAGATCTACGGAGAGATCACCCGGCGCGCCACCGGAGCCTTCCCGGTGCCGGGCACGGGTGGACCCCACCCCGCGTAAACCCCTGTCCGCACCACCCGTCCGCTCGCGCCCCCGCACACCCCCCATGGGGCGTCGCGCTCCGCTGCCCGCTGCCGTTCCGGCCCGGGCGGCGCATCCCCGTACGACCGCTCACTCCTCGCAAGGCTCACCGTGTTCGACGTCGCCGTCTTCGGATCCCTCTTCCTCACCCTATTTGTGATCATGGACCCGCCCGGAATCACCCCGATCTTCCTGGCCCTCACCGCCGGCCGCCCCGCCAGGGTCCAGCGCCGCATGGCGCTCCAGGCGGTCTCGGTCGCCTTCGGCGTGATCGCCGTCTTCGGACTGCTCGGCCAGCAGATCCTCGACTATCTGCATGTCTCCGTCCCCGCTCTGATGATCGCGGGCGGGCTGCTCCTGCTGCTGATCGCGCTGGACCTGCTCACCGGCAAGACCGACGAGCCGGCCCAGACCAAGGACGTCAACGTCGCGCTCGTACCGCTCGGCATGCCGCTGCTCGCCGGTCCCGGCGCCATCGTCTCGGTGATCCTCGCGGTGCAGCACGCGGACGGGGTGGGCGGCCAGATATCGGTCTGGGCGGCGATCGTCGCCATGCACATCGTGCTCTGGGTGACCATGCGTTATTCGCTGCTGATCATCCGCGTCATCAAGGACGGCGGGGTGGTGCTGGTGACGCGGCTCTCCGGAATGATGCTCTCGGCCATCGCCGTACAGCAGATCATCAACGGGATCACCCAGGTCGTCCGGGCCGCCTGACACCACAACGCCCTCGCACGGATCCCCGTGCGAGGGCGCCTCGTCGGCACAGCGCCGCGCGCTACAAGACCGAGGTTTCGGCGGGCCGGATGTAGATGCGCTGGCCTGTGGAAGCGGCCTGCTGCACAATCCGGTTGACGGAGGCGGCGTCCACGACAGTGCTGTCCACGGCGGTACCGTCGACATCGTCGAGTCGCATGATTTCGAAGCGCACAGGGCTTCCCTTCGTCTGATCCTCCTGCTGGAGAACTACTGGGAGGACGGGGCTTCCCGTCCGCGAGGATGAGAGCACGAGACGTCGGCGTCTCACGCTCAACACTTTCTATAACGACTTGCCTACTACAATAATTCCCTACGCTAAGGAAAATTTTTGGATGCCTAAGTACCTTTCGGTAGCCGTGCGTGTGCGGACGATGAGGTCCGCATGAACGAGGCGCATGCGCGGCCGGACGACCAGGCCGACATCCATGAACGTCTGGACCACACCAACGAGCTGCTCCGGCGGGTGCTCGCGGAGGTGTCGAAGACCCCGTCGACCCATGCGATCTTCGTGGACGCGGGCTATGTGTACGCGGCGGCGGGGCTGCTCGTCACCGGGACCGAGGACCGCCGCTCCTTCGACCTGGACGCGGAGGGGCTGATCGACGCGTTCATCGACAAGGCCCGTACGATCTTCGCGGACAGCAGGCTGCTGCGGGTGTACTGGTACGACGGGGCCAGACGCCGTATCCACACCGCCGAACAGCAGTCCATCGCGGAACTCCCCGACGTCAAGGTCCGGCTCGGCAACCTCAACGCCAACAACCAGCAGAAGGGCGTCGACTCACTCATCCGCACCGACCTGGAGTCGCTCGCCCGACACCGCGCCATCAGCGACGCGGCGCTCGTCGGCGGCGACGAGGACCTGGTGTCCGCGGTCGAGGCGGCACAGGGGTACGGGGCCAGGGTCCACCTCTGGGGCATCGAGGCGGGCGAGGGGCGCAATCAGGCCGAGCCGCTGCTCTGGGAGGTCGACAGCCAGCGCACCTTCGACCTGGACTTCTGCCGCCCGTACGTCACCCGGCGTTCCGTCACGATGTACGAGGACGACAGCCCGGCACCCTCGCGGGACAACGTCCGGTTCGTCGGCGCGCAGATCGCCGCCACCTGGCTCGTCTCGCGCGGCCGCGAGGCGCTGGCCGATCTGCTGCCCGGGCAGCCGTATCTGCCGGGGTCCGTCGACCAGGACCTGCTGGTCGACGCCGAGCGGCTGCTCCAGCACTCGCTGCGCGGCCACGCCCATCTGCGGCGGGCGCTGCGCGACGGGTTCTGGCAGCACCTGCAGGCACAGTTCTGAGGCCGGGCCTCAGCTCAGACGCCCTTCCAGAATGAGATCAGCGCCGCCGCCGTCTCCAGGGGCCTGGCCGTGTTGGGGGAGTGCTCGGCGCCCTCGATGACCGTACGGCGGGCGCCGAGGCGCAGCGCCATCTCATCCATCAGCGGCACGGGCCACACGTCGTCGCTCTCGCCGGACACCACATGGAAGGGCAGCGGTACGGCGGCGAGCTCCGCCACCCGGTCCGGCTCGGACGACAACTGCGCGCCGGTGGCGATGAGCTGCGCGGGGTCGTGGCGCAGCCAGCGGCGGCGCAGATCCTCGCCGCCCCCCGTGTCCGCGTCCTGCGGCGGGTCCATGGCGCGCATGAGGTCCCAGACCTCGGCCATGCTCCAGCGGACGAGCGCGTCGCTGAGCATGCGCGCCTTTTTTTGCTGGGCGGGGACGATCGCGGCGGGGCCGGAGGACATCAGCGTCAGCGAGCGGAACGGGGTGGCGTCCAGCAGGACGGCGGCGCGGGCGATCTGGCCGCCCAGCGAGTGGCCCAGCAGATGGACGCGGCCGCTCTCCGGGCCGGCGAGTGCGGCCGCCTGAGCCAGTACGTCCCTGGCCAACTCGCCCTGCTCGTACGCTTCCTGGCGGTCCGGCCCGTCAGTCTCGTACTGTCCGCGGCCGTCGACGGAGACCACCCGGAATCCGGCGTCGGCGAGGGGTTCGAGCAGCGCGATGAAGTCCTCCTTGCTGCCGGTGTAGCCGGGCAGCAGGAGGGCGGTGGAATGCGCCCCGGCGGGCGGCGCGGCGTCCAGTACGGCGAAGTCCCCACGCCCGGTACGCAGCACGCGGGCACGGGCACAGGGAGGCGGAGTGAAGGTGGGCGGTCGGCTCATAAAGCGAGGCTATCCCCGCCCCCTGGCGGAGTGGCCCGGTGCGGTACCGGACAGGCCGACGGCCCCGGTTCCGCGGGGTGCGGGGCCGGGGCCGGGGCCGGGAGGGCGGTGGTGGTCAGCTCTTGGGCTTGGCGGGGGTGCGGGGCCTGCGCCGGGTCCTGCTGTCCGACACCGGCTCGGACGGCGGGGCGATCTGGAAGTCGACCTCGTCGACCACCGGCTTGATGACCCGGGTCC
>DATCWZ010000610.1:0-2646 GCA_036566065.1 Streptomyces sp.
GCACTCGTCGCCGCGGTGCCGGCGGGGGCCCAGGACCGGGGCCAAGACCACGGGCACCATCTCGGACACGGCCATCCGGCGCGGACCGTCGATGTGCAGCTCCTGTCCTTCAACGATCTGCACGGCAACCTGGAGCCGCCGGCCGGTTCCTCCGGGGCGGTGAGCGAGAAGCAGGCCGACGGCACGGTCACGTCCATTCCGGCCGGGGGCTTGGAGTACCTCGCGACCTCGCTGCGCAACGCGCGCACGGGCCACGCCTACTCCGTCACCGCGGCCGCCGGGGACAACGTGGGGGCGAGCCCGCTGCTGTCGGGGCTCTTCCATGACGAGCCGACCATCGAGGCGCTCAACAAGATCGGCCTCGATGTGACGTCGGTCGGCAACCACGAGTTCGACGAGGGCGCCGACGAGCTGGCCCGCCTTCAGAACGGCGGCTGCCACCCGGCCGAGGGCTGCTACGAGCCGGGCAGGACGTTCGAGGGCGCCGACTTCCCGTATCTCGCGGCCAATGTGACGTCCGAGAAGACGGGCAAGCCGATCCTCAAGCCGTACACGGTGTGGAAGAAGAACGGCGTGAAGATCGGCTTTATCGGGGTGACCCTGGAGGGCACCCCGAACATCGTCACGGCCGCGGGCGTCAAGGGCCTGAAGTTCCACGACGAGATCGAGACGGTCAACAAGTACGCCAGGGAGCTGGACCGGCAGGGCGTCAAGTCCATCGTCGCGCTGGTCCACGAGGGCGGGGCCCCGGCGTCCTCCTCGTACAACTACGACTGCGACAGCCCCGGCGCCGGTGACGGCATCTCCGGGCCGATCGTCGACATCGCGAAGGGCATCTCGCCCAAGGTGGACGCCCTGGTCACGGGCCACACCCACCAGGCGTACGTGTGTACGATCCCGGACCCGGCGGGCCACCCGCGCCTGGTCACTTCGGCCGCGTCGTTCGGCAGGCTGTACACGGACACGACCCTGACGTACGACCGCCGCACCAAGGACATCGTCCGTACGTCAGTACGGTCCCCGCAGGCGGCGAACCACGTCGTCCGGCGGGACCAGGACAAGGCAGCCGACATGACGGCGCTGATCGCCCGCTGGAACACCCTGGCCGCGCCCGTCGCGAACAGGCCGCAGGGCTTCATCTCCGCCGACATCAACGGCCGCGGCTCCACCGCGCTGGAGAAGCCGCTCGGCGACCTGATCGCCGACGCGCAGCTCGAAGGGACGGCCGCCGCCGACAAGGGCGGGGCGGTCGTCGCGCTGATGAACCCGGGCGGTATCCGCTCCGACCTGGTCTACGCGGCGTCCGGCGGCGAGGGCGACGGGGTGGTGACGTACGGCGAGGCGTTCACGGTCCAGCCGTTCACCAACATGATGAACGTCGTCGATCTGACGGGCGCGCAGCTTGTCGCCGCGCTCCAGCAGCAGGTCAGCGGCCTCAACGAGGCGAGCCCGAAGATCCTCCAGGTCTCGCGTGGGCTCAGCTACACGCTGGACATGACGAAGTCGGGCGCCGACCGGGTGGACGTCGGCTCGGTCCTGCTGAACGGTGAGGCGATCGACCCGGCGAAGACGTACCGCGTCGCGATGAACGAGTTCCTCGCGGGCGGCGGCGACGGCTTCCCGGCGCTCGGCCAGGGCACTGACAAGCTGGTGGGCCCGTCCGACCTGGACCTCTTCACCGGCTACCTGGCGGCGCACTCCTCGGCATCGGCGCCGCTGACCCCGCCGGCCACGGACCGGATCACGATCATCCGGTAGGTTCCGTACACCCGTACGCGGGTGAGTGGGGCGGCGAGCCGGCGGGCCCGCCGCCCCACGGGTTCCGCGGAGCGCAGTCTGCTCACGGGGCCCGGTCGTACCGGCGCATCAGTCCGGGAAACCGTTCGGCTTCCGCGTCCCCGTGCGCGCGCACCGCCCTGAGCTCGCGGGCGTGCTCACGGATGACCGTGTTCTCGTACTCCGCCTCGACGGCGAAGTTCACCCCCAGCAGGTTGGTCCGCAGTTTGCAGGCGATATCGGACGTTGCCACGACGATCTCCGCGCGGCTGGGCCCTGCGCTCTCCAGATCCCACTGGTCGTCATCGATCGCCGCGTCGGGATCGCGGTAGCCCAACCCCTTGTCCCGCATGCAGGCGGACCACTTCCTGTTCACCGCCGCGACACGGGGGTCCGAGCGCGAGCGCTCGAACATCTGACGGCGCAGACGGGTCACCAGGTCGTAGCCCCGTTGCACCGCGTCCAGTGCGCCGATATGCACCGTACGTTCGCCCTGTCCGGCACATCCCCCGTCGGGAACCGCCTTGCCGCCGACGGGGGACGTCAGCTTGCGGCCGTCGGGCCCGCGCCCCGAAAGCACCTCGCGTTCCCGGACCGGCAGGGCGGTGGCGGGCTGCGGGGTCCTGCTCCCGGGGGATCGCGGGCTCAGGTGGTATCCGCGCTGTGCGGCGATACCCATCTCGCTGACTCCGTACCGGCGCGAGTCGTACTCGCGCCTGGTCGCGACCACGATGCCGATGTGATCAGCGGACAGGTGCGGCAGATACCGGTATCCGAAGGTGTGCATGCAGTGCTGCTGCGCGCGGTAGACGAGGTACTCGCTGGTGGCCTGTTCCTCCGGGGTGGGGAGATATGCGTCGAGCGGTAGCC
>DATCWZ010000215.1:0-3693 GCA_036566065.1 Streptomyces sp.
GGGCGCGTTCCTCGGCATGATGAGCGGCCTGGTCGTGCCGGTGCTGTCCCTGCGGATCGTGCTGCTCATGGGCTTCCCGATGCTGGCCCTGGCCGTCGTGTACGTCCCGTACAAGCACCGCACCTTCTACAAATGGTTTGAAATCAACCGCAGCTACAAGCGCATCCTGCGCCGCGGCACGACCTACCGTTCCGGCGCCATGGAAGCCGGGGTAAGAGCCGACGGGCGGGAGGTCGAGATCGGGCCGCCGCCGGGCATCGGGCGGATTACCTGGCTCGCGGCCCCGTTCGGGCCGGACGAGATCGCCGTACTCCTGCATGCCGACCGCCGTACGGTCACCGCCGCCATCGAGATCGAGGGCCCCGGCGTCGGGCTGCGCGACAGCGAGGACCAGGAGGCCCTGGTCGACCGGTTCGGCACGCTGCTCAAGCATGTGGCCAACGGAGACGGCTTCGTGACGCGGCTTCAGATGCTGGCCCGCACCCTCCCCGCCGACCCCGACGCGCACGCCAAGGACGTCGCCCAGCGGGGGGACAAGGCCGCACCGGGCTGGCTGAAGGAGTCGTACGAGCAGCTCCAGTCGATGGTCTCCACCTCCAGCGAGCAGCACCGCGCCTACCTCGTCGCCTGCATGCACCACAGCCGTGAACTGGCCGCCGAGGCCAACGCCATGGCCCGTGCCGCCCGCCCGGTCGGCGGCCGCAAGCTCGACCGTGACTCCGGGCTCGCCGTCGTCATGGCGCGCGAGCTCACCGACATCTGCGCCCGCCTCGCCGAGGCGGACATCCGGGTCCGCCAGCCGCTCGGCCAGAGCCGGCTCGCCTCGCTCGTGCATTCGATGTACGACCCCGACCACCCCATCGACCACATCCAGGCGATGACGAAGCGCAACGCCTGGCCCGCCGAACTGGACGCGGTCGAGCCGACGTTCCTCCAGGCCAAGACCAGGGAATCGGCGACCCGCGCGCCCTGGTGCCACGCCACGGCCTGGGTGAAGGAGTGGCCGATGACCCCGGTCGGCGTCAACTTCCTGGCCCCGCTCCTCGTACACACGCCCGATGTCATTCGTACGGTGGCGGTCTGCATGGACCTCGAACCCACCGAGGTCGCCATCGAGCGGATGCTGACGGAGAAGACGAACGACGAGGCCGAGGCCAGCCGCCAGGCCAAGATGAACCGGACCATCGACCCCCGCGACATCGCCGCGCACGGCCGGCTCGACCAGCGGGGTGAAGATCTGGCGAGCGGCGCGGCCGGGGTGAACCTGGTGGGGTACATCACCGTGTCGTCCCGATCGCCCGAAGCCCTCGCCCGCGACAAGCGGACGATCAGAGCCTCGGCCGGCAAGTCCTATCTGAAGCTGGAGTGGTGCGACCGGGAACATCACCGCGCGTTTGTGAACACCCTGCCGTTCGCCACCGGCATCCGGCGCTGACCCCGCGCCCCGCGCGCGCGTCCCGTACCACCGAAAAGACGAGAAACCGAGAGGGAGGGCAGTCACGCCATGCGAGACCCGCTGTCCGCAGTGTCGGATGCCTTCGCCGCCTTCCTCTTCGGCAAGGTGGAGACCACCCGGCTGCCGGTCCGTACGTCGACGGGCCAGGCCCAGGCCGTCTATCTGCCGACCGCGGCGCCCGGCCTCGGCGACTCGGGGGTGATCATCGGGCGGGAGGTGTACTCCGGCAAGGGCTACATCTACGACCCCTTCCAGTTGTACGGACAGCAGCTCCCCGCCCCGCACTGGCTGGTGCTCGGCGAGTCCGGCAACGGCAAGTCCGCGCTGGAGAAGACCTACGTCCTGCGCCAGCTCCGCTTCCGCGACCGCCAGGTCGTCGTCCTGGACGCCCAGGGCGAGGACGGCGTCGGCGAGTGGAACCTCATCGCCGAGGAACTGGGCATCACCCCCATCCGGCTGGACCCGACCGCCGCGCTGAACGACGGCATCCGGCTCAACCCGCTCGACCCGTCGATCACCACGACGGGCCAGCTCGCGCTGCTCCGTACGATCATCGAAGTGGCCATGGGCCACGGCCTCGACGAGAGGTCCGGCTTCGCGCTGAAGGTGGCGCACGCCTATGTGAACGACACCATCACCGACCGCCAGCCGGTCCTGACGGACATCGTGGACCAGTTGCGCCACCCGGAGCCGGAGTCCGCCGAGGCGATGAATGTCGACATAGACGATGTACGGGCCTGGGGCCTCGATGTCGCCCTGGTCCTGGACCGGCTGGTCGACGGTGACCTGCGCGGCATGTTCGACGGCCCGACGACCATCGGCATCGACCTCGACGCGCCGCTGATCGTCTTCGACCTCTCGCACATCGACCGGAACTCGATCGCGATGCCGATCCTGATGGCGATCGTCGGCGTGTGGCTGGAACACACCTGGATCAGGCCCGACCGGAAGAAGCGCATCTTCCTGGTCGAGGAGGCGTGGCACATCATCAACTCGCCGTTCGTCGCGCAGCTCTTCCAGCGGCTGCTGAAGTTCGGCCGACGGCTCGGCCTGTCGTTCGTGGCCGTCGTCCACCACCTCAGCGACGTGGTCGACGGGGCCGCGGCGAAGGAGGCGGCGGCCATCCTGAAGATGGCGTCCACCCGGACGATCTACGCCCAGAAGGCCGACGAGGCCCGCGCCACCGGGCGGGTCATCGGGCTGCCCCGATGGGCCGTGGAGATCATCCCGACCCTGACGCCGGGCATCGCCGTGTGGGACGTCAACGGCAACGTACAGGTCGTCAAACACCTGATCACCGAGGCGGAACGGCCCCTGGTCTTCACGGACCGGGCGATGACCGAGGGATCGCAGGCCGACGGGCTCCCGGACGACCTGCGCGCCGCGGAACTGGAGGCCGAACAGCGCGCGGTCCGAATCGAACGCCAGCAGCGGATCAGCGAATCGTCCGAGTCAACGGTGGCATGACATGGCACGTCAGGAGGCGCCCCGCACCGGGCGCGGTGAACAGCCCGGCGGTATCCCGGACGGTCTGCTGATCGGCCTCCTGGTCTTTCTGCTCGGGCTGACGATGCTGGCCTGGACAGCCACGGGGCTCGCTGGGCTGTTCACGCACGGCGCGTGGCCCGAGGGCGTCACCGTCACGCGAACGCCCCCGGCCCTGCGCGCCCTGGCGACCCAGCCGCACGACATCGCGGGCGCCTGGCCGGACACCCCGGCCGAACAGCTTTCCGGATACGGGCTGTTCTGGGGCCTGTTCATCGGCGAGCTCATGGTGCTGGTGGTGCTGACGGTGTTCGTGCTCGGGGTGCTGGCCCGGTGGCGCCTGGTGCGGGTGCGGCGACGCGAGGAAGGTAGTCGTGAGGTTCCCGTACTGCCGGAGCCGCCCTCGTACGAGCAGCGCGTGCCCGGAACCGCGGAACCGGCGCTCGCGGAGGCGGCCGCAGCCCTGGTCCCGGCCCCCCGTACGCCGCTCGTCTTCTACGGCTCCGCTGCCGATCGCCGCCCCACGGTCGTCCAGGCCATCCGGGACGCCGAGGGCCCCGTCCTCGTCGTCACGTCCGACCCCACGGTGTGGGCCGAGACGAAGGACGCGCGCGGCAAGCTGGGCCCGGTCCTCGTCTACGACCCGGGGCATCTCTGCGACACCCCGGCGCGGCTGCACTGGTCGCCGACCGGGGGCTGCGAGGACCCGGCGGTCGCGGCGGCCCGCGCCACCGCGCTGCTGGCCCCGGTCC
>DATCWZ010000815.1:0-2282 GCA_036566065.1 Streptomyces sp.
GGCGCGCCGTCGGCCAGCAGATCGAGCAGGCGCGCCAGCAACGACGCTGCGGACGGGGAGGGTTCGGACGGGGAGGGTTCGGTCACAGGCGGCCAGCGTTCTTCGATGGGCGGGAGGCGGCGGGTCGGGCGGCGATTCGCAACCGGCATGCCGCCGGCGCACGGACGGGATGCCCGGCCCCGCGCTCCCGGCCGCTTTCGTCCATGCCGGGCAGCGTACGTCGGGGGGTGTGCGACGCGCAGGGCCGGTTACGCCACGGTAGGGAGGTCACCGCCCGCTTCACACGGGATCACCCCACACACCCCGGCACCGGAGCATGGCGGACCGGTACATGGGGGCGCCGCAAGAGCCGCGCCGCACACAGCGCCGCCCGTGCGATGTCCGCCCGGCACATGGGCGGTGCACGCTCCGGCTCATAGGTTCCGGCCACGCATCCGCATGTCTCATCCAGGAGGCCCCCCTCGTGCGACCACCCCTCATGCGGCGCCTGGCGCGCCGCTTCGTGTCCACCGCCGCCATCGGTCTGCTCGCCCTGAGCCTGAACGCGCCGGGAGCCGCCGCGTCCGTACAGGACGAACCGGCCGCACCCACCGCAGCCACCGCCGCCGCACCCGCCGCCGCGGGTCTGCAGCAGGTCACCGGCTTCGGCTCCAACCCCGGCAACCTCCAGATGTTCGCCTACACACCCGACGGTCTCGCCGCCGGGGCGCCCCTGGTGATCGCCCTGCACGGCTGCACCCAGTCGGCCAACGCGTACTACACGAACTCCGGTTGGCCCCAGTACGCCGACGCCTGGGGGTTCGACGTCGTCTTCCCGCAGACCACCTCCGCGAACCAACCGCTGTCGTGCTTCAGCTGGTTCGACCCGGCCGAGGACACCAGGGGCAGGGGTGAGGCGGCGTCCATCGTGCAGATGGTCGAGTACGCGAAGCAGACGTACGGCTCGGACGCCGACCGGGTGTACGTCACCGGGCTCTCGGCGGGCGGCGGCATGACCGCCGATCTGCTCGCGGCGTACCCGGACGTCTTCGCCGGCGGGTCGGTGGCCTCCGGGCTGCCCGCCCAGTGCGCCACGAGCCAGGCCGCCGCGTCCGGCTGCCAGACGGGGCCGCAGAATCTCACGCCAGCCCAGTGGGGCGACAAGGTCCGTAATTCGTACCCCGGTTACCCGGGCCCGTGGCCCAAAGTAGCGATCTGGCAGGGCACTTCGGACTACACGGTCTACCCGGCCAACGCGACGGCACTGCGTGACCAGTGGACCGATGTCTGGGGCATCGGGCAGACCCCGTCGAGCACCCGGTCGCTGCCGGGCAACACCACGCAGACCGTGTACAACGACGGCTCGGGGAACCCCGCGGTGGAGATGTTCTCCATCTCCGGCATGGGCCACGGACTCGCGGTGGACCCGGGCTCCGGCGCGGACCAGTGCGGTTCCACGGCCGCGTACTTCCTGGACACCATCTGCTCGACGTACTACACGGGCCTGTTCTGGGGCCTCGACAACGGCGCACCCGGCGGGGACGAGGGGCTGCCCGCCCCCACCGGCCTGACGGTCACCGGGGTCACCGACACCACCGCGTCCCTGTCCTGGGACGCGGTCGAGGGGGCCGCCTCGTACGCGCTCTTCCGCGACGGTACGAAGGTCGCCTCGCCGGCCACGACGTCCGCGACCGACACGGGGCTGTCGGCCGGGGTCTCCTACCGCTACACCGTGGCGGCGGCCGACTCCGCGGGCATCCTCGGGACCGCCGCACCGGCGGTGACCGCGAAGACCACCGGAGGCACCGCGCCCGCCCAGTGCTTCACGGCGTCCAACTACGCGCATGTGCAAGCGGGCCGGGCGCACACCACGGGCGGCTATGTGTACGCGAACGGCTCCAACCAGAACATGGGGCTGTACAACGTGTTCGTCACCCACACGCTGCGGGAGTCACCCGCGGGCTACTTCGTGCTCGCCGACTCCGGCTGCCGGGCCTGACCTGGGAACCCGGCGAGCAGTGCGGGCACCGGCCTGGCGGCCTGCGGTGAACCGCGGGACGTTCGTCGTGCGGGAGGTGCGGGCGCGACTCCCGCACCCCGGCGTGTACTGGCCTCCAACTGACTGTTCGCCGCATCACGGACGGGCACACTTGGGTCCATGCCCGCCGCACTGCACCACATCGTCATCGACAGCCACGATCTGCCGGCCCTGGCCCGCTTCTGGGCCGCCGTGCTGGACTGGCGCATCCTCTCCGAGCGGGAACGGGAGGTGGTGATCGGGCCGGACATCGACTCCCCGGTCG
>DATCWZ010000108.1:0-3071 GCA_036566065.1 Streptomyces sp.
CGGCCGCCGCCGGATCATGGTGGATCTGCCGGGCGCCACGGAGGAGTCGGTACGCACGATCCTCGGCGTGATCCACGAGTGCGGGGCGGACGGGCGGGCGTACTACTGCGGGGGCCCGGCGGCCATGCTGTGGGTGCGCGCCGCCGATCCGGCCGCCGAGATCGCGCTGACCTGGGCGAGCTGCGCCCCGCCGCGTCCCGTACTGCTCGACGCGGTGAAGCCTCGCTGGCTGAACTACCGGTTCCCGCTGGTGACGCGGGAGCTGACGGAGCGCGCCCACCGGGACGGGCTGCTGGTCTCCGCCTGGACGGTGGACACCGGGCACAGCATGCGGAAGCTGATCGGCCGGGGTGTCGACTCCCTCACCACCAACCGGATCGGCACTCTGCGGTCCCTGCTGTCCGACTCCGCCCACTGGTGAACTGACCCCCGCCGACCGGGCGTTCGCGCGCGCCGCCGCGGCCCGGACACGAAGTCCGGGGCGCGGAGGCGTACACGGGGCTCAGCCGTCGAGCGACGTCATGACGTGCTTGATCCGGGTGTAGTCCTCGAAGCCGTACGCGGAGAGGTCCTTGCCGTAGCCGGACTTCTTGAATCCGCCGTGCGGCATCTCGGCCACGAGCGGGATGTGGGTGTTGATCCACACGCAGCCGAAGTCCAGGCTCCGCGCCATCCGCATCGCGCGGGAGTGGTCCTTGGTCCACACCGAGGAGGCCAGGGCGTAGTCGACCCCGTTGGCGTACGCGACGGCCTGGGCCTCGTCGGTGAAGGACTGGACCGTGATGACGGGCCCGAACACCTCGTTCTGGATGATCTCGTCGTCCTGCTGGAGGCCGGAGACGACGGTCGCGGCGTAGAAGTAGCCCTTGTCGCCGACCCGGTGGCCGCCCGCCTCGACCTTGGCGTGCGCGGGGAGCCGCTCGATGAAGCCGCTGACCTGCGCCAGCTGGTTGGCGTTGTTGAGCGGGCCGTACAGCACGTCCTCGTCGTCCGGCAGGCCGGTCTTCGTGTCAGCCGCGGCCTTGGCCAGCGCCGTGACGAACTCGTCGTGAATGGACTCGTGGACCAGTACGCGCGTCGCCGCGGTGCAGTCCTGCCCGGCGTTGAAGTAGCCCGCGACGGAGATGCCCTCGACGGCCTTGGCGATGTCGGCGTCCTCGAAGACGACGACGGGCGCCTTGCCGCCGAGCTCCAGGTGGACCCGCTTGACGTCCTTGGCCGCGGACCCGGCGACCTGCATACCGGCCCGTACGGAACCGGTGATGGAGGCCATCGCCGGGACCGGGTGCTCGACCATCGCGCGGCCGGTGTCACGGTCGCCGCAGATGACGTTGAAGACGCCCTTGGGCAGGATCTGGCCGATGATCTCGGCGATCAGCACCGTCGACGCCGGGGTGGTGTCGGACGGCTTGATGACGACGGTGTTGCCCGCGGCGAGCGCCGGGGCGAACTTCCAGACCGCCATCATCATCGGGTAGTTCCACGGCGCGACCTGGGCACAGACCCCGACGGGCTCGCGGCGGACGATCGAGGTCAGTCCCTCCATGTACTCGCCGGCCGAGCGGCCTTCGAGCATCCGGGCGGCCCCCGCGAAGAAGCGGATCTGGTCGACCATTGGCGGGATCTCTTCGGTACGGGTGAGCTCAAGCGGCTTGCCGGTGTTCTCCGACTCGGCCGCGATCAGGTCCTCGGCCCGCTCCTCGAAGGCGTCCGCGATCTTCAGCAGGGCCTTCTGGCGCTCGGCGGGCGTGGTGTCGCGCCAGCCGGGGAACGCGGCGGCGGCAGCGGTCATGGCGGCATCGACGTCGGCCTGCCCGGAGAGCGGGGAGGTCGCGTAGACCTCTTCCGTCACCGGACTGACCACGTCGATGGTCCGTCCGTCCGCGGCGTCCTGGAACTGTCCGTTGATGTAGTTGCGCAGACGGCGCACCTCGGTGGTCACAGCCACCCTCCTGTTCGGCAGTCCGATGGGTGAGATACCCAGCCTAATCGGTCCGGTGACGCTTTCGGCATACCCACCCACCGTCAACTTCGGATTCAGTGAGAATCAGGACCTCAAACAACGAATTTCATTGATTCGGGGTTGCCAGACAGACGAGTCCCGGTGCACAGTGGTCCCGTGGCCAGTCGCAGCGCAGACTCCAGGACCGGGAGCGGACCGTCCTCCTCGGTCGATGCCGTCTCCCTCGCAATCATCGAGCAGCTCCAGGAGGACGGACGCCGTCCGTACGCCGCGATCGGCAAGGCCGTCGGCCTGTCCGAGGCGGCTGTACGCCAGCGCGTCCAGAAGCTGCTCGACCAGGGCGTGATGCAGATCGTCGCCGTCACCGACCCGCTCACCGTGGGGTTCAGGCGCCAGGCGATGGTCGGCATCACCGTCGAGGGCGATCTCGACCCGGTGGCCGACGCCCTCGCGGCCATGGACGAGTGCGAGTACGTGGTGATGACCGCGGGCTCCTTCGACCTGATGGTGGAGATCGTCTGCGAGGACGACGACCACCTGCTCCAAACGATCAGCAAACGCATCCGGGCCCTTCCCGGCGTGCGCTCCACCGAAAGCTTCGTCTACCTCAAGCTCAAGAAGCAGACCTATATGTGGGGAACCCGATAACCGTGAGCAAGGACCTCAGCCGAACCGCGTACGACCACCTGTGGATGCACTTCACCCGCATGTCCGACTACGAGAACGCGCCCGTCCCCACCATCGTGCGGGGCGAGGGCACCTACATCTACGACGACCGGGGCAAGCGCTACCTCGACGGTCTCTCCGGGCTGTTCGTGGTGAACGCCGGGCACGGCCGGCACGAGCTCGCCGAGACGGCGTACAAGCAGGCGCAGGAGCTGGCCTTCTTCCCGGTGTGGTCCTACGCCCACCCCAAGGCCGTCGAGCTGGCGGACCGGCTCGCGGACTACGCCCCGGGCGACCTCAACAAGGTCTTCTTCACCACGGGCGGCGGAGAGGCCGTGGAGACCGCCTGGAAGCTGGCCAAGCAGTACTTCAGGCTCACCGGCAAGCCGAACAAGTACAAGGTCATCTCGCGCGCGGTCGCCTATCACGGCACCACGCAGGG
>DATCWZ010000446.1:0-5258 GCA_036566065.1 Streptomyces sp.
AGGCCGCCAGGGCCGCCGCCGCTCCGGCCCCGGCCGCTGCCGCCGCTCCGGCCGCACCGAGGACGCCGAAGCTCGAGGTGTCCCCGCTGCGTGGCCAGACGGTCAAGATGACCCGCATGCGCAAGGTCATCGGCGAGAACATGATGAAGGCGCTGCACTCGCAGGCCCAGCTCACCTCGGTCGTCGAGGTCGACATCACCAAGGTGATGCGGCTGCGCAACGAGGCGAAGGAGTCCTTCGCCGCCCGTGAGGGCGTCAAGCTGTCGCCGATGCCGTTCTTCGTGAAGGCCGCTGCCCAGGCGCTGAAGGCCCACCCGGTCGTCAACGCCCGGATCAACGACGACGAGGGCACCATCACGTACTTCGACTCGGAGAACATCGGCATCGCCGTGGACGCCGAGAAGGGTCTGATGACCCCGGTCATCAAGGGTGCGGGCGACCTGAACATCGCCGGTATCGCGAAGAAGACCGCCGAGCTGGCCGGCAAGGCCCGCGGCGGCGGCCTGACCCCGGACGACATGTCCGGTGCCACCTTCACGATCAGCAACACCGGCTCGCGCGGCGTGCTGTTCGACACCGTCATCGTGCCGCCGAACCAGGCGGCCATCCTCGGCGTCGGCGCCACCGTCAAGCGTCCCGCGGTCATCGAGACGCCCGATGGCACCGTCATCGGCGTCCGCAGCATGACGTATCTCTCCCTCTCCTACGACCACCGCCTGGTGGACGGCGCCGACGCCGCCCGCTACCTGGGCGCGGTCAAGGCGATCCTGGAGGCGGGTGAGTTCGAGGTCGAGCTCGGCCTCTGAGCGGTTCTGCTGTAACCAGCCTCACCAGCGGCGCCCCTGCCCGGAACACCTCCGGGCAGGGGCGCCGCCGTATTGTCTAAAGACCACCGGCAGCCTCCGCGCGGCCGTCTGGGTGTAGGCAGCACCGTTTGCCCCGAAGGAGCACCTCATGACCCCGCCCGTCGTCCACTCGTTGCGCGAGCAGATCCGCGAGCACATCGTGGACGGGATCGTCAGCGGGCGCTGGAAGCCGGGTGAGCGGATTGTGGAGCGGCGCATCGCGACGGAACTGGAGGTCAGCCAGACGCCCGTGCGCGAGGCACTGCGCGAGCTGGAGACCCTGCGGCTGATCGAGTCGGCGCCCAACAAGGGCGTACGCGTCCGCAATCTCACCGCGGCCGATCTGGAGGAGAGCTATCCCGTACGGGCCGGGCTCGAGCAGATCGCGGCGGAGCTGGCGGCCCCGGGCCTCGGCGAGGACTGCTCGGTGCTGGCCCCCCATGTGGCCGCCCTGTACGAGGCGGACCGGCTGTCCGACGGCGAGGCGCAGGTGCGGCACACGGTCGGCTTCCACCGGGAACTGGTGCGCGCCGCGGGGAACGCGGTGCTGCTGCACACCTGGGAGGGCCTCGGCATCGAGGTGTTCACGGCGCTGTCGATCCGCTGGCTCGGCACGGTGCAGAAGTCGTACGCGGAGGAGCACGAGGCGCTCATCGACGCGTTCCTGCGACGGGACCCCCACATCGGCGTCCTGGTGAAGGAACACGTCCTGGGCTGCGCGCCCCGGGCAGAGTCCCATACACAGATGCAGTAGCAGGCGCTCAACTGTGCGGTTGGGCGCCCTTTTTGTGCGATTGGTCCCGACACTCCGTGCCCTGTTTCACGGCACCGCATGCCACTTTTCTTCATATCGAGAAGTTTTACCCTGAATCCTTTGATCGATCATCGATCAGAGCCTTACAGTTCATCTGCGGGCCCACCGGCCCCATCGCTCTGTCCTGCCAGTCAGAGCCTTTCTCCACCCCCCTCCACTCCGGAAGGCGGCGATCATGACCGACCCCGTAGGAAAGCTTCCGAGCGAGCTCGATCAGCTCCCGGACCGCGACCCCGAAGAGACCGCTGAATGGGCGGCCTCGCTCGACGCCGTCACCAAGGCCGCGGGCCCGCACCGCGCCGCATACCTCATGCGCCGGTCCCTCCAGCACGCTCAGGGCGCCGGTCTCGCGCTGCCCAAGCTGCTGGAGACCGATTACGTCAACTCCATCCCGACTGCCGCGGAGCCCGACTTCGACGGCGACCTGGAGATGGAGTCCCGCATCACCGCCTGGAACCGCTGGAACGCGGCCGTGATGGTGACCCGCGGCTCCAAGCTCGGCGTCGGCGGCCACATCGCGACCTTCGCGTCGGCGGCCTGGCTGTACGAGGTCGGCTTCAACCACTTCTTCCACGGCAAGGAGGGGGACGGTTCCGGTGACCAGCTCTACATCCAGGGCCACGCCTCCCCGGGCATCTACGCCCGCGCCTTCCTCGACGGCCGGCTCAGCGAGCAGCAGCTCGACAACTTCCGCCAGGAGTCGGGCGGCCAGGGCCTGCCGTCCTATCCGCACCCCCGGCGGCTGCCCTGGCTGTGGGAGTTCCCCACCGTGTCGATGGGCCTCGGCCCGCTCTCGGCGATCTACCAGGCGCGCTTCAACCGCTATCTGGCCAACCGCGGCATCAAGGACACGTCCAAGTCGCATGTCTGGGCCTTCCTGGGTGACGGCGAGATGGACGAGCCCGAGTCGACGGCGGCCCTGGCCCTCGCGGCCCGTGAGCACCTCGACAACCTGACGTTCGTCATCAACTGCAACCTGCAGCGCCTCGACGGCCCGGTCCGCGCCAACTTCCGCATCGTCCAGGAGCTGGAGGGCGCCTTCCGCGGCGCCGGCTGGAACGTCATCAAGACGCTCTGGGGCACCGCCTGGGACGAGCTGTTCCAGCTCGACACGACGGGCGCGCTGGTCCGCCGGCTGCGCGCGGTCCCGGACGCCCAGTTCCAGACGTACCAGACCCGCGATGTCGCGTACATCCGCCAGCACTTCTTCGGCGCCGAGCCCGCGCTCGTCGAGATGGCGAAGCTGCTCACCGACGCGAAGATCGGCGAGTGCTTCCACGACTCGCGCGGCGGCCACGAGGCACGCAAGGTGTACGCGGCCTACCGGGCGGCCCTGGCGCACAAGGGCACGCCGACGGTGATCCTGACCCAGACGGTGAAGGGCTACACGCTCGGCCCGGGCTTCGAGTCGCGTAACTCGAACCACCAGATGAAGAAGCTCAACCACGACCAGGCCCGCGCGATGCGCGACCTGCTGGAGCTGCCGATCCCGGACTCCAAGCTGGACGAGGACCTGGTGCCCTACGCGCACCCGGGTGCCGACTCCCCCGAGGTCCGCTACCTCCAGGAGCGCCGTGCGGAGCTCGGCGGCCCCGCCCCGGCCCGCCGGATGCACTCGGTGGCGCTGCCGCAGCCCGAGGAGCGCGCGTTCGCGGCGCTCAAGAAGGGCTCCGGCAAGCAGGAGCTGGCCACCACCATGGCGTTCGTACGCCTGGTCAAGGACCTCATGCGGGACAAGGTGACCGGCAGGCGCTGGGTCCCGATCGTCCCCGACGAGGCGCGCACCTTCGGCATGGAGGCGCTGTTCCCGTCGGCCGGCATCTACTCACCGCTCGGCCAGACGTACGACCCGGTCGACCGCGACATGCTCATGTACTACAAGGAAGCCACGGACGGCCAGGTCCTCAACGAGGGCATTACCGAGGCCGGTTCGCTGGCCGACTTCATCGCCGCGTCCACGTCGTACTCGACGCACAACGAGCCGATGATCCCGTTCTACATCTTCTACTCGATGTTCGGCTGGCAGCGCACCGGCGACCAGTTCTGGCAGCTCGGTGACCAGATGGGCCGCGGCTTCATCGTCGGCGCCACGGCGGGCCGTACGACGCTGACCGGCGAGGGCCTCCAGCACGCGGACGGCCACTCGCAGCTCATCGCGTCCACGAACCCGGCCTCGGTCAACTACGACCCGGCGTTCGCGTACGAGATCGCGGTGATCGTCAAGGACGGTCTGCGCCGGATGTTCGGGCCCGACGCCGAGAACATCTTCTACTACCTGACGGTCTACAACGAGCCCAAGCACCAGCCGGCGATGCCGGAGGGTGTCGAGGAGGGCATCCTCAAGGGCCTCTACCGCTACAAGGAGGGCACGGCCGCCGCCGCGGACGCGCCGCGCATCCAGCTTCTCGCCTCCGGTACGGCGATCCACTGGATCCTGGCCGCCCAGGAGCTGCTGGCCGCCGACTGGGGTGTCACGGCCGATGTGTGGTCCGCCACCTCGTGGAGCGAGCTGCGCCGCGAGGCGATGGACGCCGACAAGGCGCTGCTGCACGGTGAGCAGCGCGTGCCGTACGTGACCCAGGCGCTCTCCGGTGCGCCGGGCCCGGTGCTCGCGGTCAGCGACTGGATGCGCGCGGTTCCGGACCAGATCAGCCCGTGGGTCGAGCAGGACTGGACCTCGCTCGGCACGGACGGTTTCGGCATCTCCGACACCCGTGACGGGTCGCGGCGCTACTTCGGCGTCGACCCGCAGTCGATCACGGTGGCGGCGCTGGCCCAGCTCGCCCGCCGCGGTGAGGTTCCGGCGTCCAGGGTCAAGGAGGCCCGGGACCGCTACGGCCTCTGAGCGACCGGCCTCTGAGACACCGGCCGCTGCTGTACTCCCCCGCGGGGCGGGCTCATTCCGAGCCCGCCCCGCGGGCGTTCCGGTTCGCCCGTACGGCGGAACGTCCGGGTGACCTCCGTCGCCGAAGGCGTTATTCCGGTGTCTCCGCGTGCGTCGCCCGCCGCCAGGCCCGATGCTGGACCCGTGATGGACGAGACGGAGTTCTGGGAGATCGTCGACAGCACCCGCGAGGCCGCCGCCGGTGACCCCGAGGACCACGCCGACCTGCTCGTCGACCGGCTGGTGCGGCTGGACCCCGAGGACGTGCTGGACTTCGCCCGGCACTTCGAGGCCCGCTTCAACCGCGCGTACCGCTGGGATCTGTGGGGAGCCGCCGCCGTCCTGCTGGGCGGGGCGAACGACGACGCGTTCGACTACTTCCGGTGCTGGCTCATCGGGCAGGGCCGGGAGGTCTTCGAGGGCGCGTTGCACGACCCGGACGACCTGGCCGAACTGCTGGACGATTTCGACGAGTCCGACGGTGACGGCGAGGAACTGGGGTACGCCGCCGACGAGGCGTACGAGCAGCTCACCGGGGAGACCGCCCCGGACTTGGGCACTCCGCCGCAGCCGGCGGAACCGGAGGGCACGCCCTTCGCCCTGGAGGACGACACGGACCTCGCGGAGCGCTTCCCCGCGCTCTGGAACCGCTTCGGCACGGCCTGACGCCCGCGACACCTGAGCGCGGCAGGATGGACGCCATGATGCACTCCCG
>DATCWZ010000662.1:0-4802 GCA_036566065.1 Streptomyces sp.
GACCCGGGGAACCCGCCGACCGCAGACGGGCTCGAAGCCTGGGCGACCACCCACCTCGCGCCCGCCTCCCGACCCCGCACCTGGACCGTCCTGGACTCGCTTCCCCGTACCTCGGTCGGCAAGATCCGCCGCTTCCGCCTCGCGGCCAGTCCACAACAGACGCTATAACCGCACCGTCACGCCTCACCGGGATCGGCAGACCTCGTCGAGGGCTCTCCGGCACCCGTACTGGGTCTTCACCAAGCTGCGGAACCACAGGCTCGGTTTGGTCAGGGAGAATCCCGGGAACTGTCGCCGGTCGGCGCGTGACAATGTCGGATGTGACCGGTCGGCCGAAGAAGCGTAGGCGTAGGCGTCGGCGGGCCGCACGTTCGGGAGGTGCGGTCTCGAGAGCGGTGCCGGTCGGTAGCCGGGTGGGCGGGAGGCACCAGCGCTCGTCACGGCGGTGGGGAAGCAGGCCCCGTGTCAGCGGCTGGGTCCTTGTGGTGATCGCAGTGGTCTGCGTGGTGTCCTGTGTCGGTACCCACCGGGATGCCGTGAAGCTACGGGACCACGGGATCCGCGCCACCGCCACCGTCCTTGAGGTCAACGATGGTAAGAGCAGTTGGGTTGTGCTGAGGTTCACCACCGGGACGGGACGCGAGGTCATCGCCGAGGTCGCGAACTACCGCTGGGATCCTCACCCGCGGGTCGGTGACCGGCCGACCATCATCTACGATCCGTCGGATCCGGGTGGGCTTGTCGCGGACGTGCGTACCGGCCCAGATTTTGTCGCGCCCTGGTTGCTCGGCGCAGGCGGAGTCCTCGCTGCGGCGCTCGTATGGCCCACGTTCACCGGGCGGATCGACTGGTCGGAGTGGTAGTGCGGCGGGCGGCCGGCCCTGACCGAGGGAGGCCACCGACCTGATGACGGAGCGGGACGGCCTGTCGGAGTGGCCGGTCGAGGCGACGCAGGATCATCCCGGACAACGGCCAATCCGATGGGCGTCCTCGATCGCTCTCCGGTCACCAGGCGGTCCGGCACCGGTGGCGGGTGTCCGGACCTGGGCCGGTCAGCGCTCGGGCCGGTCGGTGGCCGCGTCGGCGAGCAGGCCGAGCCCGATGCCCAGCATCCACACGTCCTTGCTGATGGCCACACCGGACTCGCTCGGCCGGATGCTGTTGGGCTGGCGCAGGGCCGGCGTCCGCAGGTACAGGGTGACCAGTCCACCGGAGAACGCGGTGAGCGCGGCGCCGGCGAGCGCGGCCGGCACGAACGGTGCGAGCAGCGCGGCACCGGTGGTGATCTCGACGACCGAGAGCAGCCGCAGGAACCGGCGCGGCGGGATCGCCTTCAGGAACGGGAACGCGCCGGCGGCCATGCCGTGATAGGTGGTGGCCAGTTCGTCGTCGTCGCCCCGCTTCTCCAGCCCGGAGTGCAGGATGTAGGCACCGGTGGCCAGCCGGGTCGGTACCTGCCGGAACCTCATGGGCATTCCCATCGACGCACCTCCGGTCGGACGTCCCGCGCTCCTGGGCGATCACACATCACATTCCCGGACACGGCCCCGTCGACACGCCAGCCAGATACCCGTTCGCTGTCCCTGATACCTGATGGACCAGTCACGGACCGTGAGCCGAGTGGGTCACGTCCCGCTGGCTGGGGTCACTCTGCGGTGATGCGCAGCACCCGCTCCAGTGCCTCGATGTCGATGTCCTCGCGGCCGCGGATCATCGCGTCCATCACGAGGCCATCGATCATCGCCACGGCTTCGGCGGCCGCCTTTCGATCCATACCGGATGCCACCAGTTCGTCAACGTAGGCATCCCGCCCGGTGACGAAGGACCCCCGGAAGCCTTGCTCACGCATCGCCAGTAGCGCCATCTCGTAGCGCGCCCGGGTGAGGGCGCGGTCGTTGCCGAGCCACCGACGCACCGTGTCGTGGGGTGTCTCGCCATCCCTCGGCGTGTCGATGTCGCGCAGGTGCTCGGCCAGGGCCGCCATGAAGCCGGCCTGGCTTCCGAAGTGGTGGCGGATGCTCCCGTGCGGCATGTTCGCGGCCTCCTCGGCCGCGCGGGCGGTGCAGCCCCGGGCGCCGACCGCTCCGAGCAGGTCCAGGCCCGCGTCGAGGAGTCGGTCGTATGCGCTCTTCTCCACACGGAGAGTCTAGATGCTACGGTGTTCTCCATGTGGAGAAGTCGATGAGGGTGGATGTCATCGGCGCCGGAATCGCCGGCCTCGCCGTCGCGTCAGGTCTTCAGCGAGCCGGGGCGACGGTGACGGTACGTGAGCGGTGTCCCAACGCGACCCAGAACGGCTCGGGCCTGTCGTTGTTCACGAACGGGTTCACCGCCCTGGACGTCCTGGGACTGGCCGATCCCGTACGAGCGGTGGCTGGAATCCCACCCAAGCTTCCGTCGGGAATTCGTCGTCGGGACGGACGATGGATGGCGCGGTTCTCCACCGCCGCGATCGCCGACCTGAGGATCGTCGAGCGACAGCGACTGCACGACGTGCTCCTGGGCTCGCTGCGGCCGGGGACCGTTCGGTTCTCGTCTCCGGTCCGCGGGCAGGCGTTCTCGGCGTCGACGGGCGCGCGGCTCTCGGATGCGGACGTGATCGTCGCCGCCGACGGGATACGCAGCGAGGTCAGGACAGCCTGGCCAGGCGACCCGGGGGTGCGCTGTGCGGGGTACTTCGCGTTCCGTGGGATCACCGCGGAACCGGTTCGGCTGGACGCCCTCGGCGAGACCTGGGGACCGGGACGTCGATTCGGAGTCGCGCCACTGTCTGATGGGCGTGTGTACTGGTTCGCCACCTACAGCGCGCCCCGCCACGAGCCGCCCCTGGATCCGGCCAGGCTCAGGGAGTTGTTCGCGGGTTGGCATTCGCCGATCGAGGCGATCATCACCGCCACCGCGCCGGATGCGGTGACGATGCTGCCCGTCGAGGAGCTGTCACACTGCCCACCGTCGCTCCACAAGGACAATGTGGTCCTGCTCGGTGACGCTGCCCACGCGATGACACCGAATCTGGGTCAGGGAGCGAACCTGGCGCTGGAGGATGCCGCCACGCTGGTGCGGCTCCTGGCCCCCCACACGTCGGCCAGCCGACCACCTGACGCAGACGTTCGCCGAGCCCTCCAGACCTACCAGCGAAGCCGCCGGCCGCGGGTGGCTGCGATTGCTCGGCGGGCTCGTCGGCTCGGGGAGGTCGGGCAGTGGAGGAATCCAGGAGCCGTCTGGGCCCGGGACACGTCGATCACACGCCTGCCGGATGCCCTGATGAACGCCGCGACAGTGAGGCTTCAGTCCTGGAAGCCGTAGCGACGGTGGCCGTGCCGATGCGCAGTCGATCGTTCGCGGTCACAGCGACTCCCCCGGAATCTGGTTCGGTCGGCGTTCGGGCGCCCGGCTGGTCATGAGTCGCCGATGGTCGGGTGGCGAACCTGTCGGGGCCGAGGATCAGGTCGATCTCGGCGAGGGTTCGTTGACGACGGTCAGGCCGACCACGGCGACGATGCCGCCGCGGGTCCTCGCAACGATGCCGGCGGCACCGTTGACCAGGGCCGGACTCGTAGGTCGACCGAAGCAGGGTGATCGCCTGGTCGGCGTTGGTGCCCGCCGACCTCGGCAACACCCTCGCCGACAGGAAAACCCTTTGCCCGCGCACATCGCCGTTCCCAGGCTGCGCGGCTGTGACTGACACTCCCGCACCGCAGGTCATTCGCAGCGTCGACGAGGTCTACGGCGACGCGTTCGACGACCAGGAGGTTGAGGCGGCGCTGGATGAGAGCCTGTCACCCCGGGGCCTGAACCAGCTGATGTTCGACCTGGTCGCACAGACCGGTCTGCCGCCGGGTTCGAGCGTGCTGGATTCGGTGCCCGCGAGGGATACCACTGCTTCGAGCTGTCGCGTCGCTTCGGGTTCACGGTGCGGGGTGTCGAGCCGGTCCGCCGCCATCTGGACAACGCGGCCCGCGACCTCGCCGCGTTCGCGGTCAGGGAGCCCGAAGCCGCCGCCCGGGTCCGCATCGACGAGGGCGTCGCCGAGAAGCTGACTGATCCCAGCGGCTCGGTCGATCTGATCTGGTGCCGGGACGTACTCGTCCATGTCAAGGATCTGGAGACGGTGTTTGGCGAGTTCCGCCGGGTGCTCAAACCCGGCGGCCGCGCACTGATCTACCAGATGACCGCCACGGAGTGGCTCTCGCCGGCAGAGGCGGCGCTGATGTGGCCGCCGGCCGGAATCCACGCCTCCAGCCTCGATCCACAGCGGTTCGAGGCCGCGATCACCGCGGCCGGGCTGAGGATCGTACAGTGCATCCAGCTGAACGGTGAGGCGCGCGAGCGCAGCGAGGAAGACGGTGTCGCCACCAGTTCCAAGCAGTTGCTACGAGTATCACGGATGTTGCGTAACCGTGCGGTGTACGAGGAGCGGTTCGGCACCCTCGCGTACGAGTACATGCTCACCGACAGCCTGTGGGGCGTGTACCAGATGATCGGCAAGCTGAACCCGCGGATCTACGTGCTGTCGGCCTGAAGGGTGCTCTGCCACCACGAACACCCCACCTGCCCGCGTACTCGGCACGGACAGCCGCTGACGGCCGGATCGGGTTGGACACAACAGGACAGACGAGGCGGGCCCCTGGCCACGTTTCCGCATGTCAGGAACCTGCTTCCGCAGGTCAGAGGTGGTGCCCCCGGCAGGATTCGAACCTGCGACACCCGCTTTAGGAGAGCGGTGCTCTATCCCCTGAGCTACGAGGGCGCGTCGATCGCATGGGCAGGTTACCGTGTCGGCGGCCTGCCGTGCTCACGGA
>DATCWZ010000848.1:0-2637 GCA_036566065.1 Streptomyces sp.
GGCGGATCGCCCTCCGGGCCGGGCAGATCGGGGTCCGCACCCCCGGCGAGCAGAGCCTCGGCCGTTTCCGCGTGGCCCAGGCCGACCGCCCACCGAAGCGCGGTGAAGCCGAACTGCTCGCGCAGATCCGGCCGCGCCCCGGCGGCCAGCAGTGCCTCGACCACCTCGGTGTGCCCGCCGCACGCCGCACCGCACAGCGGCAGATCACCCGCCTCCGGGCCGCTCGCCCGGTCGGGATCGGCGCCCGCCACAAGCAACAGCCGTACCGCGGCGGGCCAGTTGTCCACGCTCGCCAGATACAGCGCGGTCGTCCCGTCCTCGTCGCACGACTCGGCGGACGCGCCCGCGCGCAGCGCCCGTACGACGGCGTTCTCACCGTCGCGCAGCGCGTCGAACAGCATCCGCGCCCCGCCGACCGGCTCTTTCGTCATACATCGACCCTACGGCGGGCCTGTCAGGTATCACACTCCAGCACTGTCCGGCACAGCCCGCACCGTACCCGCACCCGTCCCCGCACCGGCACCCGGACGCGCTGAAGACAGACCGGGCAGGGGAAGGAGACCCGCAGCCCCGTGTCGCCGCCGCCCTCGAAGGCGTACCGCACGCCCGGGTCCCGGCCCGCCCCCGGATGGTCCCGCGCATGGCGCCGGTCCCTGGCGTAGCGGCGCCTGCCCGCCCATCCGGCCGAGGTCAGCGGCGGCTCCTGGACATCGCGCAGAGCCTGGAGCCGCCCCTTGGTGTACGCCGTGTACGCCTGGGGGCTGGTGAACCAGATGGCAGGGTCCTCGTCGAACGCGAGCGCGCGCTTGGCGAGTACGTAACCGAATTCCTCGGGCGTCAGATAGCCGAGCTTCTGGCTGGACATCGCGTCCTCGCGGAACGCGTCGAGCAGCAGCCACCCGGCGCCGAGGTAGGTCGTCACCGTGTCGGTGAGGATCTCGTTGTCGCGGGTGCCGGGGAATTCGAGCCCCAGCCGGTGCAGCAGGACATGCGTGATCTCGTGGGCGAGCGCCGCGCCGATGTCACGCCGGTGGGTACGGAAGCGGTCGTTCAGCTCGATGAAGTACTCGGGTCCGGCGGCGAGTTCGACGCTCGCGGCATGTTCCATCCGCCGGAAGCCGACGATCATACGGGCGTCCGGCAGATGCAGGTGCGTGACCAGGGCCCGCGCCACCCGCTGGGCGCCCGGATACAAATCGTCGACGTCGGAGAAGGCGGCGTCCGCGGGCGCGAGGCTGGTGGCGTAGGAGTGGACGCCGTCGTACGACATCCGTCGGTACAGTGCGGTGATCGCGGATCTTACGGTGTCCAGATGAGGGAAACCGTGGACGACAGGGCTGCCGTTCGTCACGTCAGAAGCCCCCGTCCGCGACGTTGAACCGGACCTCCACCATAGGGCGCCGGTGACCTGGACGGCCGGATGTCACCAGGTATGAGTGTCCCGGGAGGTATGGGTGTCCCGGGATTCCGGCCGGTTGCGCGTACCGCGGCGGAGAGCGGTGGGCTGCCCCCAGGAGGGCGCCGGGCGGCCCGCCGGGGACGGCCGCTCCTCGTCGCCCAGGACGAGCAGCGGGTCGAACATCACGACGACGCCGGCCAGGAGCAGGAAGACCGCGGGGCCGAACAGCATCGGGAACATGATGGAGGCGGCGGAGTCGCCGAGCGCCGCCGCGCGCGCGGCGCCGTGCAGATGCACGGTGATGCCGTTCATGCCCATGTAGTGCATGCCGGTGACCGCGATCCCCATGACCATGCTGGCTCCGAGGCTCGCAAGGAGATTGTGGAGCGCCACACCGGCCCACAGAGCGGTGGCCGCGGCGACGAGGGCGATCAGTACGGAGAGAACGACGGAGGGGATGTCGTACTCGATGCTCCCGTTCAGACGCATGCCGGCCATACCGATGTAGTGCATCGCCGCGATGCCGAACCCGGTGACCAGCACGGCCGCCACCTGCGTGGCCCGGGGGGTCACCGTGCGGTAGCCCACGATGAATACGCCGATGCCGACCGCGAGTACCGCGACCACCAGGCTGAGGACCGTATAAAACGTTTCGAACCCGATCGGGGACTCCTCCACGTGGAATCCGATCATGGCGATAAAGTGCATCGTCCACATCCCCGAGCCGATCGCCGCCGCGCCGAGCGCCAGCCAGCCGGGCTTCCAGGTGTTCTGATTGCGCACCGACCGGATGGTGCAGCGCAGCCCCAGTGCCCCGCCCAGGTACGCCATCACATAGGCCACCACAGGAGTGACGGCACCGTAGTTGAAATCGTGGATCGTACCTTGCATGGTCCTGAGACTCCCTGGCATTAATACAATATGAGGGAAGGGTATACGGGCAGTGACTTTAGGTTCATGGTGCCCATTGACCAAATTCCGTTTCGGATAATTGCCGCGAGGCGGCGCAAAGAGGGGCATTCACGCGGCGTGCGAGCCCAAGATCAAAAATAATGAGCCAGGCATCGACGCCCGCCGTCAGCCGGGTACCCACTCCACACCGCCGGACCTGTACGGCAGCATGGATCCATGTCCGTACTGACGCGCGACGAAGCGCAGACCCGAGCCCAGCATCTCGACGTACACCGCTACACGATCGACCTCGATCTGACCCAAGGCGAGGAGACCTTCGACTCCCG
>DATCWZ010000651.1:0-6861 GCA_036566065.1 Streptomyces sp.
GGGCGCGGGTCGCACAGTATGCAGCACATGTACTCCTTCGCGCGGGAATATGCCCGAAGCGCTTGTTGCGGTGACTGTGGGTCAACCATGCTGTCTCGTAGAGGAGTCACGTTCCGTGACCCTGAAGGAGGCGCGAGGCGATGTGTCCGCCGGTTCGGATGGTGTGAGCGGTGCAGGTGCTTCAGGTTCAGCTTGAGGTCGGGCCGGATCCCGCGGAGGTGGGGCGGGCCCGCAGATGGGCGCGATCGCGGCTGGTCGGGTCCGGGATAAGAGACGACGAGCCGCTCGCCGAGACGCTCATCCTGCTGATCTCGGAGCTGGTCACCAACGCGGTGGTGCACACCGGCTGCCCGGCCGTACTGCGGATGCTGTTCGGCTCGGCGGGGGCGTCGTCGGGGACCGTACGGGTCGAGGTCGCCGACACCAGTCGCCGCCCGCCGCAGCAGCGCCACGCGAGGGGCGAGGAGACCAGCGGGCGGGGCCTGGAGCTGGTGGACGGCCTCGCCGACCGCTGGGGCTGGCAGCCCGAGGGCGCGGGGAAGCAGATCTGGTGCGAGGTGGACCGGGGCGGCCCCGGGACGGCCCCGGCGATCCGGGAAGCGGACGCCCAGAGGCCCGCCACCCGCCTCGTGTAGCTCAGGCGCCGCGGCCCGCAGCCGTCGCCCGGAACGTCCGCCGGTACACCGTCGGCGGCACCCCCAGGGCGGCCTGTACGTGCTGGCGCAGCGAGGTCGCCGTACCGAAGCCCGCGTCCCGCGCCACCTGGTCGATCGACAGATCCGTGGACTCCAGGAGCTGCCGCGCCCGCTCCACCCGCTGCCGGGTCAGCCACTGGCCCGGGCTGATGCCGACCTCCTCGCGGAACCGGCGGGTGAAGGTCCGTACGCTCATCGACTCCTGCGCGGCCATGTCCCGCAGCAGGATCGGCCGCTCCAGCCGCCCCAGCGCCCAGGCCCGCGCGCAGGTCGTCGCCGCGAACCGCGCCTCGGGGACGGGCCGCTTGATGTACTGGGCCTGCCCGCCGTCCCGGTGCGGGGGCACGACGGTCCGGCGGGCCACGTCGTTGGCGACGGCGGTGCCGTGGTCGCGCCGCACGATGTGCAGGCAGAGGTCGATCCCGGCGGCGACCCCGGCCGAGGTGAGTATGTCGCCGTCGTCGATGAACAGGACGTCCGGATCGACCAGGACGCGTGGGAAGAGCGCCTGGAAGTGGTCGGCGGACGACCAGTGGGTGGTGGCGGGCCGCCCGTCGAGGAGGCCCGCTGCGGCCAGCACATAGCCGCCCGTACAGATGGAGACCATGCGGGTGCCCGGCTTGATGTACGCGAACGCCGCCGCGAGCTCATCGGTGAGCCGGCCCTCGGTGTAGACGGGGCCGAGTTCGTACGAGGCGGGGACGATCACCGTGTCCGCGGTGGCCAGCGCCTCGGGGCCGCGCTCCACCATGATCGAGAAGTCCGCGTCGGTACGGACGGGACCCGGCGGCCGTACGGAGCAGGTCACCACCTCGTACAGCTTGCGGCCTCTGTCGCGCGGCTCGACGCCGACGGACTTGCCGAAGATCCGCTGGGGGATGCCGAGCTCGAAGGGAAGCACCCCGTCGAGGGCCAGGACGACGATCCGGTGCGGCATGCGTGCTCCCTTCCTCGACAGTTGGTATAGGCCATAAGTCTGGCCGATGTCACTGTGTGAGGGAGAAGTCGACAGCCCAGGCGTACATTCCCGGCGCTGCTCAGCAGGTCATGACTTCTTCTCCTGGGACTGCGGCCCCAGGGACTTGCGCTTGGCGCGCTCCTCGGACTGCTGGAGTCCGATGACCCGCAGGGCGTGGGCGCTGGCCTGTTTGCGGGTGCTGCCACTGGTGAAGAGCGCGGCGCCCGCGACCGCCGGTGGCACGGACAGGGCTCCGATGGCCATCAGTTCGGGCCATTCGCGTTCGGCGAGACAGTCCTGCGCGTACGAGGCCGTCGAACCGTCGTAGAACACCAGCGAGTCGCACGAGACCTCGCGTTGGTAATCGTTCACGGTGAACGGCACGAACAGCAGGTAGCCGAGCCAGAGCAGCAGAGCCGCTGCGAGGAGCAGCAGGGCGACGCCCCATGTCTGCTGCCGCCCGGCGCGGCGGTCGAAGTCCTGTCGAGCTGCCCATTGCATGCGAAGTCCCCTGTCCGTCCGCCATCAATTCAGCGATCAGCAGCCGATCGTACGTACCGGGCTGTCCGCCGTTCCACGGGCCGCGTGGCCCGATCCCTGCGAACCATGTCTTCCCAGCCACTCGTGGAGGGTGCCCCGCACCCGGATGCTGGGTGGCGTGAACCGTACAACCGAAAACGCCGCCAGGGACGACGACCGCCGCACCCTCCCCGCACGGACCTCAGCCGCGCCCCCCGGCTCACCGGGCCGCCCGTCCCGGTTCCGTATCCACCGGGCCTGGATCGTCGCCGCCGTCACCTTCGTGACGATCATCGGCGGTGCGGCCTTCAACTCGCTGCCCGGCCTGCTCATCGACCCGCTCCACACCGAGTTCGGCTGGTCGCGCGGCGAAATCGGGCTCGCCGTCTCGATCGACATGGCGCTGTACGGACTCACCGCCCCGTTCGCCGCGGCGCTGATGGACCGGTTCGGCATCCGCAAGGTCGTCGTGGTCGCCCTGACCATGGTCGCGGCGGGCGCCCTGGCGAGCGTCTGGATGACGGCGTCCTGGCAGCTCATGCTCTACTGGGGCCTGCTGGTCGGCCTCGGCACCGGCTCGATGGCGCTGGCCTTCACGGCGACCGTCACCAACCGCTGGTTCGTCGCCCGGCGCGGCCTGGTCACCGGCATCCTGACGGCGGCGGGCGCGTCGGGGCAGTTGGTCTTCCTGCCGTTGTGCGCGTGGATCGTCGACCATCACGGCTGGCGTCCGGCGTCGGTGACCGTCGCGCTCGCGTCGCTCGTCGTGGTCCCGTTCGTCTGGCTCCTGATGCGCGACCACCCCGCCGATGTGGGCCTGGCCCCGTACGGCGGCGACTACGTCGCCAAGCCCGCCCCCGCGCGGGGCGCGGCCACCCGCACGATCCGCGTCCTGATCGACGCGGCCCGCACCGGGCCGTTCTGGCTGCTGGCGGGATCGTTCGCGATCTGCGGCGCCTCGACCAACGGCCTGATCCGCACCCACTTCGTGCCCTCGGCCCAGGACCACCACATGCCGATCACCGCGGCGGCCTCGCTGCTGGCCGTCATAGGGGTCTTCGACGTCATCGGCACAATCCTCAGCGGCTGGCTCACCGACCGTTTCGACACCCGCAGACTGCTCGCGGTCTACTACGCGCTGCGCGGCATCTCGCTGCTCTTCCTGCCGATGCTGCTGGCCCCGGCCGTGCATCCGCCGATGGTGTTCTTCATCGTCTTCTACGGCCTCGACTGGGTCGCCACCGTCCCCCCGACCCTGGCCCTGTGCCGCGACCACTACGGCGAGGACAGCGCGGTCGTCTTCGGCTGGGTACTGGCATCGCACCAGGTGGGCGCGGCAGCGGTGGCATTCCTCGGCGGGGTGGCCCGCGACGTGTTCGGCTCGTACGACGTGGTCTGGTACGCGTCGGGAGCACTGTGCGCGATGGCCGCCCTGATGGCCCTGGTCATCCGCCGCACCCCGGCGTCGGCGCCGGCGGTCGCGATCTGAAAATCGGTGTCCGGGCGGTCAGGCGGGCTTGGTGGCCAGGGATTTGGCTATTTTCTGGGCGTCCAGGGCCATTTCGCGGAACATGCCGCTGATCGGGTTCGTGAAGCCGGTGAAGTAGAGGCCCGGCGCCTGCTTCGGGGTGCGTGCGCCGTGGACGACGGGGCGGCCCCGTTCGTCGAGGACGCCCAGGTGGCCGACCAGGCCCTCCAGGTCCCGGTCGTACCCGGTCGCGGCGATCACCGCGTCCGGGGTGATCCTGGTGCCGTCGGCCAGCACCACCGTGTCCGTGTCGAACGACGCCACGGTCGCCACCGGCAGTACCCGGCCCCGTTTCACCGCGTCGATCAGGCCGATGTCCTGGACCGGGATCGCGCCCTCCCTGACCCTGGAGTACAGCCCCGTGTCCGGGCGGGGCAGGCCCTGTGCGGACAGGTCGGGCACGGCGATACGGGACATCAGGCCGCCCGCCCGGTCGACCAGCCGGACCGGCAGCCTGCGCACCAGGATGCCGGTCGCCTGGGCGGGCCAGCCCGCCGTGGAGCGGCGCACGATGTGCGGGACGGTGCGTATCGCGATCCGTACCCGGGACGCGCCGCCCTCCACCAGGTCCACCGCGATCTCCGCGCCCGTGTTGCCGATGCCGACGACGAGGACGTCCCGTCCGGCGTACGGGGCCGGGTTCCGGTAGTCCGCGGCGTGCAGCAGCTCGCCGGTGAACGTGTCGCGGCCGGGCCAGTCGGGGAGGCGCGGGGTGTGGTTGTGGCCGGTGGCCACGACGACGGCCCTGCCCGTCAGTATCCGGCCGCCCGTCGCGGTCAGCCGCCAGTCGGTGCCGTCCGCCCTGTCGATCCGGGTCACCTCGACGCCCGTCACCACTTCCAGGTCGTGATGCTCGGCGTACTTCTCCAGGTACCGCACCACGTCGTCCCGCGACACCCAGCGCCCGAACCTGCGGGGCATCGGAAGGCCGGGGAGTGAGGACCAGCGCCGGGTGGTGTGCAGGTGCAGCCGGTCGTAGTGGGCGCGCCAGGACGCGGCGACGCCGGACGACTTCTCCAGCACCACCGCCCGTACCCCCTGGGCGCGCAGGGCCGCCGCGGCGGCCAGACCGCCGGGGCCGCCGCCGATGACATAGACGGGCCGGTCATCGGTGCGGTCGGTGGGGGCGGAGAAGGCGGGTCTACGAGCGGCAGGTGTGCGGTCGGACATAGTCCGGAGCGTAATAGCGACCGCGCGGGACGGGTATCGCGGGGACCTATACCGGGTAGTTGACGATCCGTCACAGACCCGGCGCGCCCCAGACCGGGAACCAGCGGGCGAGGTCCTTCTCCACCCGCAGGTCGTCGCCCAGGACCGCCCTGACCTGGAGCTCCAGTTGGTTGTCGCGCCGCTCGGAGCCGCCCGGCACCGGGGCGAACGGATAGAACGTGCCCCGCTTGTAGAGGTAGACCAGCGCCAGCGGACGCTCCCCGGCGTCGCGGAAGCCGATGAGCGAGCACAGCAGATGCGGCCCGAAGCCGCCGTCCTGGAGCAGGGTGTTGACCGCGTGCAGATCGTTGACCAGGGCGGCCGCGTCGTCGGCGGGCTGCCGGGCCAGCAGCCAGGTGTAGCCGTACGTGTCGCGGCTGAACTCCACCGGGATGCCGCCCCGGTCCGTGTCCGCGTCGAGCAGTTCCCGTACCTCCTGCTGTACGCGGGCGAAGGTGCCGCCCTCCACCCCGGCGAAGCAGACCGAGCCAAGACCGGTGGGCGTGAAACCCGCGCCCGCCTGGAGGGTGAGCGCGGCGGACGGGACGGCGAAGAGCTGGTCGAGGTCGGGACGGACCGGTTTGCTGCGGCCCAGGATGCTGTCGAGCAGACCCACAGGGGCTCCTTACGGACGGGACAGATCGGCGGAGATACGGGCGAGCTGGTCCAGCCGCTGCTCCAGCGTCGGGTGGGAGGAGAGCAGCCGGCCCAGGCTCTCCTTCGAGGCGAAGGCGGGCACGAAGTAGAAGGCGTTGTACGGCTCCGCCTTGCGCAGGTCCTCCGTGGGAATCCTGGCCATCTGGCCGCTCACCTTGGTGAGCGCGGAGGCGAGCGACGAGGGGCGCCCGGTGAGCAGGGCGGCGGTCCGGTCGGCGGACAGCTCGCGGTAGCGGGACAGCAGCCGGGTCAGCAGGAAGCTCAGGGCGTAGACGACGGCGCTGATCAGCGGGATCAGCATGATGATGATGCCCGTCGGGTCGTTGCTGCGGCTGTTGCGGGCGAAACCGCCCCACAGGGCGACCCGGGTGATGACGCCCGCCATGACGCCGAGGAACGAGGCGATGGTCATGACGGCGACATCGCGGTGCGCGACATGGGACATCTCGTGGGCGAGCACGCCCTCCAGTTCCTCGGGCTCCAGTCTGCGCAGCAGACCGGTGGTGGCGCAGACCAGGGACGTCCGCTCGCTGCGGCCGGTGGCGAAGGCGTTCGGTACGTCGCTCCGCGCGATCGCCACCCGGGGCTTCGGCATGTCGGCCAGGGCGCAGATCCGGTCGATCGCGCCGTGCAGTTCGGGCGCCTCCTGCGGGGTGACCTCGCGGGCGCCCATCCCGAAGGCCGCGATGCGGTCGCTGAACCAGAACTGGGCGATGAACAGGCCGCCCGCGATGATCAGAATGATCGGCCAGGAGCCCCGCAGGACCGCGAGGAGCACGCCGACCAGGACCACGTACAGCAGTCCGATCAGGAACATGGTGCTGACCATGCGCGTCGTGAGACCGCGATCCGGGGCGTAACGGGACCGTGCGTGTGCCATGGATGCCTCCAACCGCTCACCTGCCTCCCATAGTGCCCCTTTCTTGTCGAAACCGAGTAAAGACAGGGTTCGGATGGCCGGGAAGCGGCCTCGGCGCGGTGCCCGGGCCGTTCAGGGCCAGAGGAGTTCGCGGACCCAGGCGCCGGATTCCCGGCGGTAGCGCAGCCGTACGTGGCGCCGCCGCGCGTCGCCCTGGAAGAACTCGACCGCGAGCGGCTCCACGGTGTACCGCGTCCAGGTCGCGACCTCGGCGTCCGGTTCCGCCAGGGCCCGCTCCCAGCCCGACTCGGAGGCGCGCACCAGCTCCTCGTACGAGCCGAGCACCTCGCTCTGCGAGCCGGTGAGTGCCGAGGCCAGCGCCCCGGCCGAGCGGGCCCGCAGATCGGCCGTGCTCTCGGCGCGGCCCGCCGAGGTG